>NZ_MDCO01000007.1 GCF_001746205.1 Brachyspira hampsonii | reverse complement strand
AGGGCCATGCTAAAATGTAGGAAACGGGCCATTGAAAATGTAGGTTAACTTTAAAATTGTGATAGGCTTTTCCTTATGAGAAAAGACATCCTAGAAAGTATAACCGAACATCTTATGACTGGAATTAAACCTAATTTCGCTGATATTGCCAGACGCTATAATTGTGACTATCGGACGGTCAAACGTTATTATGACCTCGGAAAAGAAAAGACCCTTGAAGAAGCTTCAAAACGAAGGGTCCCACCGTCACTTATTGAGAACTATAAATCAATCATTGAAGATAAACTCAAGCTTGGCTGCTCTGTGCGCTCAATTTACTACTTCATCCAACTAAAAGGCTATCAAGGCTCATATACGACCGTCAAACGCTATGCCAGATTGATTCGAGAATCCTGCAAACATAAAGCAACGATTCGAATTGAAACAACGCCTGGACTTTCTGCTCAAGTCGACTGGAAAGAAAATTTAAAACTGATCTCACGCAATGGTGAAGTGTTTACGATTAATATCTTTCTGTATATTCTTGGCTACTCTCGGATGAAGTATCTTCAATTGACCGTCGACCGTCTCCAACCCACACTCTTTGAGTGTCTCAATCACGCTTTTGAGAAATTCGGAGGTGTCCCTGAAGAAATTTGGTTTGACAATATGAAAACAGTGGTGGACCATTCTAAAAGTCAATTCTCAAATGTTGTTTTCAATGAACGATTCAGGCAGTATGCAAAAGATGCTGGATTTAAACCCATTGCTTGTCGGCCATTCAGACCTCAAACCAAAGGTAAAGTAGAAGCGCTTGCGAGAACTGTTGACCGCCTGCTTGTCTTTAACAATGAGTTTGAAGACCTTGAAGAATTACAAGCACTGGTCCAACAATTGATGGAAGATTTGAATCATAAAGAAATCTCTCAAGCGATTGGAACCTCACCTTCTGAACGTCTTGACCAAGAGGCGTTGAATCTCAAGGCTTTTGATTTAGAGCTTCTCAAAGTTTATAGTCAATTGAGTGTTCCTTTGACTCGAAAAGTCTCTAAAGAGGCACTTGTGATCTTTGAAGGGCGTAAATATTCAGTGCCGGTTAAATATATTGGACAGACCGTAACCTGTGAAAAAGAACAAGAGGACCTTAAAGTCTATTGTGACCAACGCTTGATTGCTCGTCATCCTTTAAGCGACCGTCCCTTTAATTATCGCCGTGAAGATTACGTTGAAATTCTTAAATCAGATGTCTTCAAACATCTTGAAGAAGACGAACTAGAGGCTTATGTGGATGAGAATCTTCAAGCCTACGATTTATTGTGAAGGGAGCGCTTATGACAACTTATCATCAATTACTCAACCAATTGGACCATTTAAAACTCGATCGTGTGCGTCAGCTCTTACCAGAGTTCTTAGATGAGCATGCGGATATTTCCTTAGTAGAGGGCCTTCATGAACTCTTGAGTGAAGAACTTCGTGAACGAGAAGCGCTCCTTCAGGAAAGACGATTAAAAAAAGCCCATCTGCCTTATGAAAAGCGTGTGATGGACTTTGATTTTCAGTTCTTTGAAAGGACATTTCTCGGTTGCTCAGGATGTAGTTCAATGTCGGATTGGAAGTCATGGTCAGATTCTATGTTAAGATCATTGGATTGTTGGATCTCATTTGACGCAATGAACGAATGATATGAAGCAGTTAAACGGTTTAAGTCTTCATCGAAAGTGAGTGCGTCGTAATTGAATTGATCTAATCTGGATTCCTTGCCCTGAAGAATAACATAGTTAGTTGTATCTACTGTCTTCTTTAAGGATGGAAGATAGATGATATATCCATAAGAGTTTCGAGACGGATGTAGAGCGTAGCCTGGGATGCCACGAGGATGTATTTTGGAGTTAGGGTTGTGATCATTGACGATAACAGGTTGACCGAAAGGTAACAAAGTACTGATATCAAGTCCTGCCAAGCCAGCATGTTGTCTTGCAGATTTTTTGCTTTTAGGTGAAGCTAGTGAATTTCTCACAATAGTAGAAAATTCGATTGCAGAGAACCATAAATGGTTCGGTAAACCACTACATTGCAGTTGAGTACGGCAGTCATCTAATAAGGTACGGTTTAGCCGTTCAGCGACTCCATGTGCTCGGGAATCCGCTGTGGTTGTATAGCATGGAGTTATACCATTTTTTTCAAGGAATTTATGGAGAGTTCTGTTAGTATACTCAGAACCACGGTCCATTTGTATAACCAAGACACTGGCCTGAAACTGGTTTTTAATAAAAGCTAGTATCGTAGTAAAAACATCGAGGATAGAGTCCTCGCGACGGTCGTGTAATGGATAAACCCAACGGAATTTTGTTGTCTCATCAGTAAATGAGATGAAATAGGATGGTGCACTTTTTGGTAGGTTGTGAACTGGACCAAATATGTCAGTATGTAGGTATTGAAAGGGTTCGTATGAATTTTGGTATTTTAGTCGTGAACCTTTGATATGTCTGTGTTTGGTGCTTTTGCCGATTAAACAATCAGGACATTGATAGTCAATAGCACTAGACCAGTCGACATCTGATTCGTTAAAATACGTGATGGTGTTATTTTTAAGTGAGTATCGAATTGTCTGTGCATTGGCATGCGCAAGCATTCGATGAATGAAAGGATAAGGATATTTGCGTGTACTTTCACTTGTATGGACATTTTAAATTTAAGAATTTTAAAGGATTAGATAATAGAAATGCAATTGATAGATACCCGAATTGCTAGTTGATTATTTAGCCATGACTTGATACCCGATAGAATATCTTAAAGTCTCTGGTTCCAGTGATTTAGCTGATTTTAACAGTAAAGAATACGCTAAAAGTATCATCTCTAATTTCAATTGAAAACCTTGAGGCGAACGACTTTTACAACGCTCAGCTCCTAGATTTGTCAAAAAAGAGAAAACTCGCTCAATCACTTTTCTACGTTTTGAAAAATTAGGGAAAAGGATTTTCTTTTGCTTCATGTTCTTCCTGACAGGTGTCATTAGATCAATTCCTTTTAATTCCAGCCTATCATGCAGTGACTGACCTAGATATCCCATATCTCCAAGGACTGTTGGTGTCCCAAATTGACTCAACACTTCCTCGGTCATTGAACTATCAGCCATTGAAGCAGGAGTAATTGTGTAGTCTATGACATAGCCTGATTCACTGACTAAAGCATGACATTTACATCCATAGAAGTACTGTCCCTTTGTAGCATTGTAGCCAACATTTGCATAATCTCCAAGAACTTTGCTTCTGAAATTACGAATAGGCTGACACAAAGGAATGGGGAAGCTGTCAATAATGGATACACTAATTCCTTCAACCTCTTTAAAGACGAGTGCTTGGCGAATGACTTGGATACTCGGTAAGAGGGCATTACAACGGCGGACAAAGCGAGAATATTCTAGGAAATTAGGAAATAAACTTTGAGCAAGTTGGTGCTTAGCTTTAAGCGTTTCACTAAAATGCAGTACGCCCCATAGGTAACAAGCGATAACTAAGCAATCTGATGTTGCGAGATGGACGTTCTTGGGTGGGGTGTTCATGGCAGTAGCAACTGTCTTGTCAGGGGCAGCCGAGGGCCACCTCGGCGTCTCGCTTACGGGCGTTGAGGATCACCAGCATTTTGCGCATGACCGCCACGAGCGCCACCTTGCTCGCTTTGCCCTTGGCCTTCAGGCCAGCGTAAAACGCGCGCAGCCTTGGCTCGTACCGGATGGCCGTCAGGGCCGCCATGTAAAGGGCTTCGCGTACCACCGCGCGCCCACCACTGATCCGCCGTTGGCCCTGCCAGGTGCCACTTTCGCGGTTCATCGGGGCCAACCCCACCAGCGATGCTATGGCTTTGCTTCCCAAGCTGCCCAGTTCGGGCAACTCGCAGGCCAGTGTGCTGATCAGGATGGGGCCGACGCCTTTGAGCGCGCCGATATTCTTCCAGCCAGGCTGCCCCTCAAGCTGCTCGGCAATAGCTTTATCCAACTGCTTCAGGTCGTCAGATAGCTGAGCTATATGGCGTTGCTTCATCGCAATCAGATCCGGATCGACCAATCGCCGCAAGCGCTGCATCTCACTGACCCGCATCTGCACCAGTTGCCTGCGGCATTGCGCAAATTCAGCCAGACGCTGCTGCCAAGGAGCAGGCGGTACGTAGCGGGTCAGCGGCAACAAATGGGCCATCTGTGCCAGCACTGTCGCATCGAGCCGATCGGTCTTGGCGGCACGGCCCGTGCCTTGGGCAAATCGCCGTGCACGCGCCGGATTGATTCGTACCATCGGCAGGCCAGCGGCGTGCAATACATCCAGAGCAGCACGCTCGTAACCCCCGCTTGCCTCAAGAACGACCTGCTTGATCGGCCACGTCTTCAGCCACCGAATCAAGCGCACAAAGCCGCGCTTGTCGTTGCTGAATTGGCGAAACTGCTCTCCATGGACGGCCACATCAAGCGTGGCTTTGCTCACATCGATCCCGATCCCAAACATGGCAGAACTCCGCTAGGCTGACAGGGTCGAGAGCTCTCCCCGCTTGCCCAGTCTTATCAGTTCGAGCGCCAACTCAACCAACTGTTCGGGCGGTTCAGGGAGAATCCGGCGTGGGGACCCAAGCTACTTCTCGGTCGCAAGACCTGGATCCACACGGTCGCCCACGCCGGGCTCTCGGCACCCAAGGTGCCAGATTGGCAAGAGATAAGATCCACGCCATGCGTGGATGCCTTCACCGCAATCCCACCCACAAAAAAGGGACGGGGCGCTTCGGCCAAGTTCTGATCTGTTTGTCATCATTGTCGAATGTCAAATCTGCTGGATAGCCATCAGTAACTAACTCATACCCGTGTTTCTTATAATCCGCAATGCTGCCACTGGTACTATAACTGGATTTCGAGCCCGTTGTTCCTGAAATTGAATCCGTCTTTAAAGTTTTGCCGGTCGTATCATCAACGTAGCTGACACTACCTTTTTGCTGATCTGCGGTATAGGTGATCGTTGTATCTTTCGTCGGATCACTTGGCTGATAACGGCTACCGGGTGTCAAAACATGACCTTCTGGATCATGTGCTGTATAACCTGGTACCGTCGGTACACCGGCTGGTGTAACCTTCGTCGCATCACGTGGGTCATTTGGATAGACTACTCTTGGTACTCTAGGGAAGTTCCCATCACTTGAGCTTGGTACCAATGATCCGACTTTCGTGTATGTCACGGTCTCATTAACATCTGCTGAATCGGCATTCAGGTCAGTTACGACAGCTGTCTGCGCTTTATCAGCTACAGATCCCGACACCACTGGACTAACAACGGCATCAAAGGTTGTATCACCATTTGTCGCTGTCCAGGCGGTTGTTCCAGCACCACTCGTAATCACTTCACCAGTAACGTTATCGACAACGACGGTTCGTGTGAAGTTGACAGAATCAGTGTGCGGCTTGGCCACTACGTGTCCAGTCTGATCAACATAACTGACGGTCTCATGGACCGTCTTATCATAGTTGGTGCGAGTTGGCCACTTTGGTCCATCTGGTTCATCTGGATGGATTGGCGCTCCCGGTGTCTGTGGATCCGTTGGATTCACTGGCGTCAGCTGATGCTTCAAGTGAACCGCAAAAACGTGCTGACTGTTGCTGTTACAGATAGCGAAGATAACACCACGACCAAGAACATCACAGTTTACTACGAACCAAAGAAAACACTGGCAGCACCAACTGTGACGCCAAGTACCACTGAACCAGCCCAAACGGTGACTCTGACGGCAAACGCTGCCGCAACGGGCGAAACGGTTCAGTATAGTGCTGATGGTGGCAAGACATATCAGGATGTTCCGGCAGCCGGTGTCACGTCACGGCAAATGGCACCTTCAAGTTTAAGTCGACTGATTTATACGGTAATGAATCACCAGCCGTCGACTATGTTGTCACCAATATCAAGGCCGATGATCCTGCACAATTGCAGGCAGCTAAGCAGGCACTGACTAATCTGATTGCTTCCGCCAAAACGCTAAGTGCCAGCGGTAAGTATGATGATGCCACAACGACTGCTTTAGCAGCGGCAACGCAGAAGGCACAAACGGCGCTTGATCAGACGAACGCCTCAGTTGATTCACTTACTGGTGCCAATCGAGACCTGCAAACTGCGATCAATCAATTAGCTGCCAAGTTACCTGCAGATAAGAAGACTTCGCTGCTTAACCAGTTGCAATCTGTGAAGGTGCGCTGGGAACGGACTTGGGCAATCAAACTGATCCAAGCACTGGCAAAACATTTACGGCAGCGTTAGACGACCTAGTGGCACAAGCTCAAGCAGGCACGCAAACGGACGACCAGCTTCAAGCGACTCTTGCCAAGATACTTGATGAAGTATTAGCAAAACTTGCGGAGGGTATTAAAGCGGCAACACCGGCTGAGGTTGGCAATGCTAAAGATGCTGCAACTGGCAAAACTTGGTATGCCGACATTGCTGACACATTGACGTCTGGTCAAGCCAGTGCTGATGCGTCTGACAATACTTTCACTTGTATGGACATTATTGATGGTGGGTACGGAGATATTTGATGGAAGCAAGTACTTTTTAGATACCCAGTAAAAGTCTCCATATTTTACGATAGGTGCAAGTACAGTGCCGTCAGACGTTCTAAGACGTTTTTGGTAAAGCATGCTGTGATATCTACTGCAGCCAATTCATTCAAACTGAGTAAGTCATAGGCTATGTTAGGAGTGTGCAATACCTTTATTGATGTTTTGGTGTTGTCCTGGAAGTGAAATTGTAGGTCACCAATAGCGTTAATTGGTATATTTCTTTTTTGAGCATCAACTACGTTTATGTCAGGATTAGATGATGCTGAGTGTATGTGATGAGCAGATCTTATAAGGGTTCGTGATGCTCCTGAATCGAGAAGGAGGTGTCCAGGGAGTTCATCATCAGAATGATTAGTATGATTTACTGTAGATTCAGTAAGTTTCTGGCCTAAGATGAAGGTCGTGCTTATTGTTCAATTGAATCGGTTCAGTAGTTGATTTACTGATGGAATCGTTGTCCGTGCTGGGAGAGTTATTAGATGTGGATACATTGTGAGCCCTGGCTGTTTTCGATTTCGAATTATTTGTTTTTTGAGGATTCCGAGCTATAACTTTGGGTTTGGTTGTATTCGTATAGCTGCGAGAATCATTCTTCTCATCACTCGGATTTCTCCTGTAATTAGGTTTGCTGTTTCTCGATCCCTGTTGTTCTTCATAAATAGCATGGATATCTAAGAACAGTTCAGCGACTGTCATATTTAGATGTCGATGACGTGTGTAGCGTAAAAATTTATATTCGCCAGATAGACCTCTCATAATTAATTGGCATGCGACCTTGTTATTGATATGAATGCCATTATTGTTCAGTCTGTCGATAATGTTTGTGACTTTTGTTTCAAATGCATCTGCAGGTGTACTGCCATTATATTGCAAATTTGCCAGGGTCACAATGTCGTTTGCCTCTTGGGTATCAGATTGCATTTTTTCAATACTTTTGGAAAGAATTTTCATGATATCCGTATAATCAACGGATAGGATGTCTTTGACCCAGGTAGGTAGGAATTGAGAGGGAGCAAATATTTGAAAAGTGTTATACAAGAAGGTGAGTTCATCATCAGTGATCTGACGTACGGGTTTTCCGTTTACTGTCGGAATAATACCACCGAGATTCGAGTTTTGTAAAAATTTGATGTATGTTTTAACCCAATTTGGAAAGTCATTAGGTGAGGTTAACATTGGTGGTGGTCTGACATATTTTTTAGTGGATGTCATATCAGAGTCCGCTGAGGATGAATCAGTAAATGTATTACCTGACTCAGGTGATGGAGTGCTCAGAGGCGTTCCAACTGATGATGGATACTGCGGAAACTGTGATTGTGGCCCAGGTGGAAAGTACATAGGCGACATTTGATAAGGTGTATACGGAATCATAGATGGGTGTCCGTAAAATGACCAACCAGATGGATTGGCTTGGTTTTGGGTCATCATGCACTGCTGTGGGTACGGCCCATTCTGTGGAGGTGGTACTGAAGCAGGTTGAGGAGAGGCATGATGGGGGTTCTCTGGAACAGCTGATGAAGCAGGTGTTGTTGTCTGTTGAGAGTTAGCCTTAGTGGAAGCCC
>NZ_MDCO01000006.1:300000-442590 GCF_001746205.1 Brachyspira hampsonii | reverse complement strand
CTTTATATAAGTATATTATAATATAATAATATACTTATATAACAATAAAGTCAATATATGATATTAATTTTTTTTAAATTTAGTAAATATAAAAATAAGCAGCCAATAAAAAGTAATAGAAAATTATTTATTTTTAATATATAATCTTTAATATTTTTCATTTTTTAACGAATTTTATTTTTTACAAAAATTTTACAAAAAACAATAAAGTTAACATAATGATTAATAAATAATAAAAATAGGAAAACTTTTAATTATGTATATTTTCAAAAAACAAGACAAAGATTTTAGAAATCTTACAAATGAAGAAATAAACTTTCTTAAATCTCAGGGCTGTTCTTCTCAGTCTTGGGATAAAATACTCATCAAAAATGTAGATTTAAGCAGAATAAAAGATGTTCAGTTTCATGGAAGAGTAAAAATTAACTCTCTTAATGGAAATGTAAGATATTATAAAAAATTGAGTGTGCCTGCTTCTATTAATAGAGCCACTTTAATAGATGTATTTATAAACGGAAATGTGTATATAAATAATATAGGAAGATTTATAGCAAATTATAAAATAGAAAATGGCGTCATAATAGAAAATGCAGGTTCTATATATATGGAAGGAAAAAGCAGTTTCGGAAATGGAGTTGAAACCTCTCCGATTATGGAAGGCGATGGAAGAAGTGTAAAAATATTTAATAGACTTAATTCTCATATAGCATATTTAGTTGCAATATACAGACATGAAAAATTAATGCGTGAAAAAATTAATAATATGATAGATGAATATGCCAAACAAAAAACAAGAAAATTCGGAAAAATAAAAAAACATGCCAAAATAATAAATGCAAGACTAATAAAAAATTCTTTAATAGATCCATACACCACTGTAGAAAATGCAGATGAAATCAGCAATACAACAGTTATAAGCACAAAAGAATGTCCTTCATATATAGGAACTTCTGTTATATTAAAAGACTCTATCGTTCTTAAAGGTGCAGATATCACAGACAGCACAGTAATAAAAAAGGCTTTTATAGGAGAGGGAGTAAGACTTGCAAGGCAGTTTTCCTGCGAGGACTCTCTTCTTTTTGCTAACTGCGAAGGTGAGCATGGAGAGATGTTCTCTATATTTGCAGGTCCTTATACTGTTACCCATCATAAAGCAACACTTTTAATAGCAAGTCATTTTTCATTTTTTAATGCAGGAAGCGGTACTAATCAAAGCAATCACATGTACAAATTAGGACCTTATCATCATGGTTTTATGGAGAGAGGATGCAAAACAGGAAGCAACTCTTATATTTTATGGCCTTCTCATATAGGGGCTTTTTCAACTGTTATAGGGGCACATTATGATAATGTTGATACTTCAGATTTTCCTTTTTCATATATAACTGAACATGGATATCATCAAACAAGACTTATACCTGCTTTAAATTTATTCGGAGTTGGTCTTTCAAGAGATGAAAATAAATGGAGAGACAGAGACAGAAGAAAAGGCGATAAAAAAGATTTAATAATATTTGATGTATTTAGTCCTTACACTGTATCTAAAATGATTAAATCTGAAGCTATATTAGAAAAAATAAAAAAAGAAAAAAATAATAATGGAGATTTTTTAACATATAAAAATATGATTATAAAAATATCTTCTTTGGATAAATACTCAAAAAGATACACCATAGCAATAGATTTATACTTACATAACAAAATACTTTCATATATAAAAGATTCTAAAAATATAGATGAGATAGTATCGAATTTAGAATATAATAAAAATAATGTATTTGAGAAGTGGTCTGACATTGGAGGGCTTATATGTGCTAAGGATAGAGTTGATAATATAATAAAAAATTTAGAAAATAACAAAATAAATGACATTAAAACATTAATTGAAGAGTTTGAAAAATTATACAATATATATTATGAAGATGAAAAATCTTGGGTAATTAATATAATTAAATTAAGATATAACATAGAAAGTATTAACAAAGAAACTATAAAAAAATTATTAGATGAGCATAAAATATTATTAGAAGAAGCGTATAATATATTTTATAAAGATGTTGAAAAAGAGTATGATACAGCAAAAATGGTAAGTTCTGGTATTGATGATAAAACTGTTATGGAAAAAGATTTTGAGGCTGTAAGAGGCACAGTTAATGACAATACTTTTGTAATAAAATATAAAAAAGATATGGAAAATAAGATTGAATCTATTAACAATATTATTAATATATTGTAATATATAGAAAATCATTATTGGAGTCATTATGTTAATATATTCATTATCAATAAAAACAGAAAGAGGATTTGAAGATATAATTGAAGCTGTTATAGAAAGCGGTAAATTAAATATATTGGGTTTTAATACAGAGTTTCCTATAAAAGAAGAAAATATTTCAATAGTCAATATATATAATGAAAATGAGGATATATTAAAAAATAATTTAAACACAATAGAAGAAAATATTAAAGGTATAGCAGAATACACTTACAATATAGAAAAATTAAAATCTGAAGAATATTTAACTTCATATATGGACTTTCTCAAACCTTTTAATATAGGAGATATTACTATAGTACCAAATTTAAAAGATTTTTATAGCGGAGAATGTGAAAATCCGCTTTATATAGCAAAGCAGTATGCATTCGGTTCAGGAACTCATGAAACCACATCGCTTGCACTTGAAATGATTTATGAATATGCTGATAATAACGATATAGCTTCAAAGAGTATTGCTGATATAGGATGCGGAAGCGGTATATTATCATTATTCGCTTATAAATTAGGAGCAAGAAATATTACCTCTATAGATATTGATAATGATGCTGTTCATTGCACTCTTGATAATGCAGATTACAACAGTATAAAACTTGATAATGTAATACTTGGAAATGCAAGGGATTTAATTAATTTGAATTTTAAATTTGATTTGGTAATAGCTAATATTGAAACTGATATTTTAATAGATATTCTTGCGGATTTAAAAGAATTATTAAAATCAAGTTCTGCATTAATATTATCAGGAATTTTACTAGAAAAAGAATCATATATGATTAATGCCGTAAGAGCAAACAAGCTAAATATTATCATGAGAAAAAGGAAAAATGATTGGGTATCTTTAATGCTTAATCAGTAATTAGATTATAAACATATTTAAGGAGAATAATATGCAATTAACAGATTTAGTAAAAAATGCCAAAGAGGCTGCATATAAATTACAATCTCTAAATACTGATATAAAAAATAAAGCATTGCTTGAAATAGCAAACAAAATAGAAGAAAATAAGGATAAAATATTTGAAGCCAATAAAAAGGACTTAGAATACGCTCAAAAACTTCTTGATGAAAATAAAATTTCTAAATCAATGTTTAACAGATTAAAACTAGATGAAAATAAATTAATAGATGTTATTTCCGGTATAAGAGATGTTGTAAAACTTGAGGACCCTATTAATAAAGTATTATTAGAAACTGAACTTGATGACAATTTAATATTAAAAAAAATATCATGTCCTATTGGTTTAATTGCTGTAATATTCGAGGCTCGTCCTGATGTTATATCACAAATATCTTCTTTATGCATCAAATCATCTAATGCTGTTATCTTAAAAGGGGGTTCTGAGGGTGAAAATACTAATAAAGCTATATTTAATATAATAGAAGAAACTCTAAACAATATAAATGAATTTCCAAAGAACTCTGTTAATTTAGTATTCACAAGAGAGGATATAAAAGAATTATTATCAATGGACAAATATATTGATCTTATAATACCAAGAGGAGGCAACAGTTTAGTACAGTATATAAAGTCAAATACCAACATACCTGTATTAGGGCATGCTGATGGTATATGTCATTTATATATAGATGAATCTGCTAATCAGGAAAAGGCATTAAAAATATGTTTAGATTCAAAGGCTCAGTATCCAAGTGCCTGCAATGCCGTTGAAACTATACTCATCAACAAAAACATTGCTTCAGAGTATTTACCAAAACTTTATAACTTATTCAAAGAAAATGAAATAAAGATGAATGGTGATGAAGAACTAAAAAAAATATTGAATACTCAAGACATAGGAGAAGTAAAAGAATGGCATTTGGAATACGGAGATAAAGAAGTATCTTTAAAAATAGTAAAAGACACAGAAGAAGCATACAATCATATTAACAAATACGGCTCTCATCATACAGACTCAATCATATCAGAAGATAAAAACAATATAGAAAAGTTTATGACTTATGTTGATTCTGCTAATGTGTACTGTAATGCTTCAACTAGATTTTCTGACGGATTTAGATACGGTTTTGGTGCGGAAGTAGGAATATCTACAAACAAAACGCATGCAAGAGGTCCTGTAGGTTTGGAAGGTTTAACCATATACAAATACAAAATTTTTGGAAATTATCAAATTGTAGATGATTATGTTACTCATAAATCTAGCTTCAAGCATAAGAGAATAAAATAAAATATAAAAAACAAGCTGGTATCTTTAAAGTTGTCAGCTTATTTTTACTATTTTTCAAATATCTTGATGATATTATATAAAATTTTTGTAATTTACTGCCGTATTTAGAATACATACTAAAATTAGTTCAAGTGCTAGTCTCAGCAATTATAAATAAAATTAGTTTTGAAACAAATCATATATTGATTATTTTTGTTTAAAAAACAAGTCATATTTTTAAAAAAAGACAAAAGAAAACCGCCATCGGAGAATATGGTACTGTCAGATACATATAATTGATGGCGGATATTAGCTTGATTAAAAGATTGTAATAATTCCATTCTTTATATTCTCCTTTTTAAATTACCTGACATTTATATTATAGTACATAATATAATAATTGTCAATTATTTTATATAAAAAATGATAAAAAATAAAAAAGTATTAAAGTTTTTAAAAAAAGTGCTTTTAAAGTTGACTTTACTATTATAAATATATACTGTATTTATAAATAATAAATAAGAATATCTAAAGTTTATAAAGCTATAGCCGAGATTCACAGTATATAGCTTTATAGACTAGACCATAAAAGAATTATGGAGCTATATTATGACAATAAATATCTTTGAAGAAGATAGAAATGAAGATTATTTAATATTCAATGAAAGATTATTAAAAGAGTTTCAGAATTACTGTAAAGGTAAAATCACAAAATCAACTCTTGACGGATATTCTTATGTATTAAAGATATTTTTCTCATATTTAGGAGAAAATGAAGTATCAAAATTAAGAAAGAAACATATAGTGAAAATATTTAGTTATATATCTGAAGAAAGAAGCGAAAATATGACTAGAAAAGTCAAAAATGCGGTAAAAAAATATTTTAGGTTTTTGAATGATGCTTATGAAGCTAATCTTGATGAAAGTATATTAAGTGTAGAACTTCCAAAATTAGTTATAAAAGAACAAAAGAGCATTTCTTATAATGAAACATTAGACATCATAGAGAAAATATCACAGAATAAAAAGCATAGTTTTACTAATTTGAGAAATATAACTATATTAGTTTTATTAGCAACTACAGGAATGAGAAGAAAAGAAGCTGTAAATCTAAAATTAGAAAATATAGATTTTGAAAATAGAAGAATACATTTAAATATCACTAAAGGCGAAAAGAAAAGAAGAATAGTACCATTATTTGAAGTAGCTGAAAAATATTTAAAGTTGTATTTATCTGAAAGAAGTAAAAAAGCATTAAAAGATGAAAATAATTTATTTATTAATAGAAATGGTACAGCTATATCAACAGAAACAGTAGGTCATATAGCAAGCAAAATATGTAAAAAATACGGCTTTAATTTTTCACTTCATAGTTTCAGAAGAGGATATGCAACAGATTTAAATAAAAATAAAGTACCTATTACAAACATAGCCAAAGTATTAGGACATGATAATGTATCTACAACTTATAAGCATTATATTATAGTAGATGATGAAACTATGGAGAAAGTATCATATAATCACCCAGCCTTTAGTGATAAGAGTAATCATTTTAACACTATAGCAAAGGTATACGAGGAAAAATTGGAAGAGGATAAAAAAACAAAAGAAAATAAAAACTGTGTACATTTTAATGATATATTAAAAATGTTTAGAAGAATAGAAATAAAAGAAAATTGATATAAACTTTTTTATTAATTTGGAATCAATTATATAAAAAATGGTACTCTGAGAAAGAGTACCGATTGTTTAACTAAGCTATCTAATTAGTATATCTTTTATTTTGTAATTGTCAATTTATTAATATTAGTCTGAATAGAATACCAAGCCTCCCACTCATTTAGTTTTATGAGAGTTTTTTGATACTCTTTGAATAAGTCCTTTTGAGTTTTAATCTGCCATTCAGTTATCTTATATGCTTCAGGCGGAGTGGAAAGAGGAACTGTAACATATTTAGTAGTACAGCTTATAAAGAATATAATCAAAAATAATAGAAGCAGTATTTTATTCATCTATAAACTCTAATAATTCATTTTGACAATCTTTACATAATTTGTTAGAATAACACATAAAATCTACATAGTGAATACCACAGTGTCTACAACGCATTTTTAATTGACTTTTTAATTTATCAGCTTTTTTTCTATAATTCCAATACTGACTTTTTATTCTTTTTATTTTCTTATTGCTTTTGTGTTTAAGATATATTAAATCTTTATGATATTTTTCTTTTAATTCTTTACGAGAAAATGCCTCATTGCTGTTACAAAGATTATCAGTAATATATGATAAGTATATTATTTTATCATAAATTATATGTATTTTATAATATGTTATTCGGCTTGGTATAACTTTTTGATCAATACTTATTTCTTTATTTTTTTTCATTCTACAATTTCCAAAAAATATTTTATTCTTTTTTTACTGATAAAACATCTTAAAGGTATATAAAATATTTGAAATATTAAAAAAATAGAATACAGTTTCTAATAAATTAAGAGGAGTATCTTCTTTTAATAATTTAATATATTTGAGAATATACCTATAAAGATTTTTATAACTAATTAATATTAATTTAAGCATTATTTAGTTTCCTTCAGCTTTTTATATTTTCTAGCTTTTTTCTTAATTTTTGTTATTTGTTTTTTAGTTAAATAATTTTGTTTCATCTCTAATCCTATTCATACACACTCCAAAAAATAATAAAATTATTATCATTGATTTTTTTAGATAAAAACAACAAAACTTTTTTATCTCGGCGGAGAGCGTGCGTTATTGTAGTCTTTAATTATTTTATCTAATGTCATAATCTCATTAGAATTATATTTTTTATCTTCAGTAAGTTTTTCTATTGCCTCACTGCTGTTTGTGTATATCTCTTTTATATATTGACTATTAGACTGAAAGGCAATGTTTTTTTGAATGACCATATTCGACAATTCAAGTTTTGTAGTGTAGAGTTTGTTCTCTAAATCTTTTATCTTTTTGTCTTTGCTTTTTAATTGAAAAATAGTAAAGACTATAATTGCTATAACAATACTTACAGCTAAAAATATATAGAAATATTTAGACTTCAAAAAATCTAACAACTTATTTTTAATAAAGTTTAATATAAAAGCTATAGCTACTGACATAACCCCTCTTTTAATGTTTCTATTTCTTTTTCATTTATATTTTTATCTGCTTGATTTTTTGTATAATGATCATAAATCATATCATAACGATTATGATTTTGATTTCTTTTTTCTAATATACTATTAATTTCTTTTTGGGTTTCTTCTGTTAGTTCTTCATCATTTAATATATTCATAACAGCTTTATCAGAAAGAGCCTCCTCATCATTTATATCTAATGCTTCTTTAAGATGAGAAAAGAAATCATTTTCAGCTTTTTCTTTTTATTTTAATCTTTTATAATCTATAAGCCAATCAGCTAACTCTCTATATTCTTCAGATTTTAAATTATCATAGTTCTTTAATAGCTCATATTTTTTCTTGTAAAAAGTTATAGCTTCATCAAGAGTTTTTATCATTTTTTTGTCCTTAATTTTATTTAATATTTCTTCATCAAGTCCTTCAATTACAGCATCTATTTCAGACTGAGTAATAACTTCTTTTTTACTTTCTTTTGAATGATCATAATAATCAACTAAATAAGTAAAAACACTGTCTAAAAAATCTAACTCTTTCTCATCAGTAATACTTTCTTTCTTATTATAAATAAAAAGCATACATTCTCTAATTGTCATTTGATTCCTTTTTTTCTTCTTTTACGCCTTTTAATATCTTTAAAAAACCTCTCAAATCAGAGCCGAAACTAACAGCATTAAGCCCAAGCAAAATTATCACAACAGCAATAGCCTCTTCTTTGAATATTAATTGATTCTGATAATATATTAGAAGAAGAAACATCAGGAAACGAAGTTGCTGAAGAGCCTAAAAAAAATATTGAATCACAATCATCTTTGGAAGAATCAGAAAGTACAGAAAAAGAATTAATTGATGAAGGTTTATCTGCTTTAGAAGAATTAGAAAACATAGAAGAATCTATTGATGAAGAAGAAGCTGCTCCCTCCGAAGAAGAATCTGAATTAGAGATGAAAGAGTATACAGATGAGGAGCTTCTTTTATTTTATAATACTTTCAACTTCTTCATGAGGTCTTGGTATTACATGAACGCTTATTAATTCTCCTACTTTAGCCGCTGCTGCTGCTCCGGCATCTGTTGCTGCCTTTACTGCTCCTACATCACCCCTTACCATAATTGTTACTAAACCTCCGCCTACTAATGTTTTTCCTACTAAATTAACATTAGCTGCTTTTACCATAGCATCGGCTGCCTCTATTGCTGATACCAAACCTTTAGTTTCTATCATACCTAAAGCCATAGAACTTGCCATATTGTTTACCTCCAATAATTATTTATTTTATAATACTTTCAACTTCTTCATGAGGTCTTGGTATTACATGAACACTTATTAATTCTCCTACTTTAGCCGCTGCTGCTGCTCCGGCATCTGTTGCTGCCTTTACTGCTCCTACATCGCCTCTTACCATAACAGTTACTAGTCCGCCTCCGATTAATGTTTTTCCTACTAAATTAACATTAGCTGCTTTTACCATAGCATCGGCTGCCTCTATTGCTGATACCAAACCTTTAGTTTCTATCATACCTAAATAAATTAGAATTTTTAGTACCCGCCCAAGTTTTTATTAGGTTGAGAATGTTATTTAACGCACGGTTAATTTATTGTTTTTCATTAAAAAAATATGAATGTTAATTTATTAATATTTATTATTTTACTCCTCGTGCTGTGAATATGCACTACATTTAAAAAAATCTTGGGTGGGCAGTTAAAACAACAGATAAAACTAAAAGAACTGCATCTTCATATTATTTATATTTCTATTTAAAAATAAACGTGTAAGCTCCATTACTTGCTTATCAGTTTTATTTTTATAAAGAGTTTGTCTTTTTTCATTTATAATAATGTTATATTCCTCAGTAGTTATTAAACCGTCCTTTAATTTCATTTCCGGAGTTTTTTCTGTATAAGTTATACCGTCTTTTTCTAAATAAAAATGTTCTATAGATTTTCCGTTTATTTCTTTTAGTATCATTACTCTCTCCTATTGATAATAGTATTCTATTATTAATTCTATATAGTTGTATTGATTGACTAATTCAGGATTGATGGCATAACCTACCCCCATGATACCATTTTCGTTCCATACAGTCCTTATGTATGCTTTATTATATCCTGAATCTGACATATTAGTATTATGCCAAGCAGAATTAGAATTAGCTATATATCTTATATTAGCTCTAGCATCTAGAACATGACAATTAGTTGGATATATAAAATTAACTTGATGATATGTTTGATCCTGTATAAATTCATTTTCTTTTAAAAATATTTTTCTATAAACTTGTTTTCTTACACCATTAACTATAGCTATTTTATTAGTGAGAGTTTCTGCCCCGCTGTAATCATAAATATCAGGTATTTTGTCATTAACTATAGTTTCTATAGCCTGCTGTACATTAGTAACTTCACTATAAATAGGGTCTAATGCGGCGTTTTTATCCGGTGTATTATTATAAATTGCATTATTGTACTTTGATAAGTCTGAGCTGAAAGATTTAATCTATAACTGCCGTCAGACTGTTTTGTTATAGTTGTTGGTATATTGCCTTCACCAGTTATTAAAACTAAATTAATAGTATTTGGAATAGTTTTTTTGTATTTAGGAAAATCATAACCTGCTAACTGCTCTAACTGTGTGTTGGTATTATCAAACCCTATATTTTCAGCTTCACCTCCGCCTAATGATTTTATAATTGTACTTTCACCTTGTTTTTCTATTACTATATTCTCGCCTGCGGTGAGCTTATTCTGTTTTAATTCAGATAAACTGTCTATAGCATTTTGAACATTAACCGCATCGCCTTTAGTAAAATCAATATTTGAGTTTTTATCAGGTGTAATATCTATAGTAAAAAAATCATTTGCCTGTATCTGACTGCTGTCAGTATACTTTATACTAATGATATAATTTGAAGAAGATTTTTTTAAAGTCCATATTATATTTTTACTGCTGCTTGAAGTTATACCGCTTCTATGCTCAATATCAAAATCAATATAATTTTCTAATATACTATTAGTAAAAAATATTGTCTCTTCACTTCGTACACCAGCATATGTATTAGTAATGCCTTTAATTTTAGTATTTCCATTTTCATTTACTATTTTTAATACGATATTATCATTTATTCCATACTGCCAAGCTATAATATTTTCATCAGGTTTTAATAATACTCTGTTTTTTATATTAAGTGTTACGCTATATGTATTTTCAGGAAGTTCTCCATTATCTTTTCTTTTTATACCTAAGATACCATTTAGAAATGCAAATTGCCAGCCATTATTTATACCATTAACTATTATTTCATTTTCTAAAGCATCTGTCCAATTTATATTTTCAATATCATTTCCATAATCTATATTAAAAAACTGACCTATAAAAGATAATATTTCATAATTATCTTTACCATCTATAGTTAATGATATAGGCAAAACATTTTGATTTGAAGTTACAGATACATTTCCTTTAAGAAAATAATTATCATCTTCTTTTTCTATTTTGCCCATAACAGAGCTTTCAGTAAGAGATATATATGTTAAATCATCAATAGCAGATTTAAATGTTGGAAAGTCATAATTTTTCTGTTCTAAGGAGCTTATACTATTATCATAACTAACATTAGAAGCTGAAGAAGATACACCGCTTCCGCCTAAGTTTTTAACTACTTTTAATATCTGATCATTTTCATTTTTATTAGGAGTCATTCCTCCAGCTTTAATGAGATTATTTATTTCTGTACCTAAGCTATTCATATCTTCAGCCATAAGAACAGTTCCATGTATTCCGTTTTCTTCATCATCATTAAGCCATTCGCCGTTTAATCCAGTATTAAGCCTATTTTTATCAAGTAAATTCATTAATAGCTCCTATTTATTTTCTTTATTTCTTTCTTACCAAAAAATATAAATACGCTGTCATAGTTTCATTCGATACATTTTTCATAGCCAAAATAGGCTTTGTATTAAGAATTGGAAACCATCTAATATTAGAAAGTCCAGCCTGCCAATTTGCAAAAGTAGTTTGAAAATCGCCTCCGTAATAATATTTTCCAGCCCAGCCTATAAAAGGAGCTAAATCATTTATACTTTGAAAAAGTCCGAATGAACCTGAAGCTAAATAATTTTTTCCTCCTATATATCCTCCAACCTGCAAATATTCTAAATCGCTTCTCCAAGTTAATGCCCAAGATTGTGTACCTGAACCTGACTTTGTAATTGTTTCTTTTATTATAAAAGATGATGTTTCATCTATAATCATATTAATATTCCTTATTTGATTTTCAACATTACTTATTGCATTTTTTCTGTTAGTTATTTCCTGAGTGATTTTTGAATTAGCTGTATTTATAAGACTTTGCAAATTACTGTCTGCATTTTTTCTATCTGTTATTTCCTGACTAATTTTTAAATTAGAAGTATTTATCTGATTTTGTAAATTGCTGTCTGCTTCTTTTCTTTCTTTTATCTCTTCAGTAATTTTACTGCTTTCTATACTTATTTTGTTATCTAAATAATTTTTTAATTCATTATCTGCATTAGTATATAAATTTCTTATAGCAGTATAAATCTGTGTTAAATCTTTATTGCTTGGTATCAAACCGCCTTCTTTTATTAAAGCATTAGTTTCATAAATAAGCTGATTAAAAACTTTAGGTTTTATTAAAGTACCTGTTATTCCGTTTCTATCATCTTTATCTATAAATGTTCCGTCCCCTGCTGAACCAGATACTGTAGGATCATTTAATTTCATATAAATAATACTCCTTTATACTTCATTATTTGCTTCTTCTTTTTTGATGTTTCCTGTTCTTCCTTTACCACATACCATAAGACCAACAATAGATGTCTTTTTATTATCAAAAATAGGAAGTTCTTTTTGAGGATTATTACATACACTCACTCCGCATATAGCATTATTACATTCAGAATACTGTCCATAATCCTACTTTACATCTATAAAATAAACGATTACTATATAAGCAGGAAATATTTTTTCTACAAAGTCTATTAAATCATCCTGCTCTATTTTAGTATAAAGCTCTCCGTCAAGAGTTACTTTAGTTTTTATATCATTAAAACTAATATCTATATCAGGGTACATTTTAGCAAGTATATTCTCTAAATAATAAATACTGCTTCCGCCAACCGCATTAGCATAAATATATATTAGATTTTTATTAGCTTTTTGATCACCTGTATTTTTAAGTCCGTATTGTTTAAGCCATTCTTCTATTGTATCATAAGCCGTATAAGGTATACTCTCCTTAGAAATATCATTAATATATTCTTTTAATTTTGACACCTCATTAGCTAGTATATTTATAACTTTTTGTATTTTAATACCAAACTGCCATAATCTGCCCACAGGCAGCAAAGACATAAATAGTTTGTAGAAAAAGTCTTTATACATAAGTTACAGTTCCTAATTTAGCAAGCTCTCCGATTTTTAATATATAAGGCACAGATATGCTTGGCTCATCTACTATACTCACACTATCTATATCCAAAGTTTTAATATCATTAAGCAAAGCTGTAGATATTAAAGTTGCTTTATCTATTAAATTATCCACATCATTATCATTAGTATACTGTTTAGGCTTTTTAGTTTTCAAAAAATTATCCCAAGCACTTTCAAGTCTAGTTTTTGAAGCCTCATTTAAAGGCGATAAGTTTCTCACTGTTACATCAATAATTAATTCTCTAGGTGCTTCCACCCTTACTAAACAAGGCGGACATCTTACATCATCAGAAACATAATCCAATACTTCTTTTAATTTCTTTTCATCTGGTATTCTGCTTCCTGTACTTTCATCAGCAATAGGATATACAGTAACCACTCTGTCATCTTGAGTAGCTCTTAAAATCATAGCCCCTGATATTTCAGCTACTTCAGTTGTCCAAAGTATAAAGTCTGGCACAGCACCGCCTTGAGGTCTTGTTCTTTCAAACACTTGTATTCTGTTTCTTAAAGTTTCTATAGCTTCTTCATCTTCTCCTTCTTTTATAATTTCCGATACAACAGCATTAGAATCAATATTAGATATAGGGCTTATAAATGTAAGACTTTCACCTACTGGAAGTATAGTATCATTTCCTATTATAGTAGAAACTATTTCTGCTTTTCCTTCGCCTGCTATATCTAATTTAGTTTTGCTTTTAGTAAGATATATATAATCATCATGCATAAGCTGTGAGTTCTCTGGTATTTCAGCAAAAGCATCGCCTGTAACTTTTACAGAAAGTACTGTGTTTTCTCCTTTTTTTCTATATATACCATACTGCTGACCTCTAAGCTCAAGACTTTCTTCATCGGCTGTAGAAGTAAATATTTGTCTTTTTATGTATCTAGCAAATTCATAACAGCTTCTTAATACAGCAGCAAAAGCAGTAGCTAAAACATACCATACACTTCTTTCAAGCATAATACTTTCAGCTTTATCTGAATAAATTTTAGTTTTAATATCAGATAAAATATTATCTCTTATCTCTTTAATAGTAGGTATTTGATTCATACTGCATATTTCCAATAAATATTTTTTTCTGTGCCGTCAGGCTCTGTAATCGTTATATTTGTGTCATATCTTTTATTTTCTTTTTTACCATCTCCAATTATCTGTACATTAACATTTACATCTTTTGCCTTATTTTCATTTACAAGATATTGAAGCGATGACTGTATTTCATCTTCTAATTTTTTTCTTCCTATTATAGATACTTCTTTTATTGCCTCTATATCGCTTCCTATTTTATCATCTTCATCAGCCAAACAGTTTCCGAACCACTCCTTATTAGAAAATAAAGTTACCATTAATGACATATTAAGAGTAGGGTCTAATTCTATTGAGGAATTTCCGCTTAATACTATATCCGAGCCGTCTTCGGTAATTTTAAGAACAATATCTCCAAAATCCATATAGTCATTATACAGTCTTCTTATTTTTTAATAAGTGAATCATTTTTGATTTATGAGAATTAATATTATAAAAATATTTTGTTATATTTGATTATCCATGTAAAACTTTGTCATTTTCTATATTATTAAAATTTCCTATAGTTTTACCTTCTAATGCCGCATTTAATGCCTGCTGAAATACAGAAGCACTTCCGTTTCCTGCTTCATTTACTGGAATAGAGCATACTTGTAATATTATCTGTAATATTTGATTATTTTTTTCTAACTCTTTTTTTAATTCTTCTATCTTTATAAGTCCGCCTTCAGCATCACCGTTTAATTTGATTTTTTCTCCTTCAAGCTCTATAGTTCCGTCTTTTAATAATTTTATTTTTGCTTTTATATTTCCGCTGTCATCAGAAGAATAAATACAAGCCTCTCCCTCTTTAAGTCCTTCATCAATCAAATCTTCAAAAGCGAGTATTACTTTATAATTTGTATTAATATTTGTAATAAATGCTCTTTTATCTTTAATAGGAACAGAAGTAAAGCCCGAAGGCTGTAAAACCTGTGCCTCAATAACTTCTTTACCTATAGTTTCAGTTTTTACAAATGGTCTTTTTTTTATTCTATCTAATATTGATTTTATTGAAGCAAACATATTATTATCCTATTATTTTTTAACCTACATTAAAAGTATTATAAGGTGTAAGTTTAAACATAGAATAAAAACCTATTTCATTAGAATAATAGAGTTTTAATGTTTCTATTATAAACTTTGTACTATCTTCTATTAATTTTTTTGATATTCTCAAAGAGATAATATCCCCTGTGTCTATTAATGAATTATTTTTATCAAGCCAGCTTTTATAGTGTATATATATCTGATTAGAAGCCATAATATCATAAGCTCTGTCTCTGCTTGCTATATTTCTAAGCTCATCAATAGTTTTTCCTATGGAGTATCTTGAATCTATTATATTAAGCCTACTCATTTCACTATCGCTTATAGTAAACTCAATATTTGTACTCTCTTCATTTTGTCCGTATCTTGTATATTTAGCTTTTCTTAAATTGCCTCTGTAATTTATTTTAGCATCATAAATATTATTATAATCATAATCTAAATTGAGTACTTCATTTGCCTCTGTGAGTTTTTCAATATTTTTTCCAAAAACTAAATTACCTTCAAAATCACAGCTTAAAAGAGGAACATATCCTTTAATAGAAGTTCTTGATATTTGATTTTGTATTTGATAAGCAAAACTTTCATTATGATTAAAATAAATAGTATTAAGTTTATCAGTATCTCCTAAAGGAAGTTTTACTTTTATATTATATTCGCCTGATATAGTATTTAAGATATTTCCTATAGTTGTATCTTTATAAATATAATTTTTAATATTAGTAAACTTATGACAAAATACTGAAGTTAAAGCCCTGCCTTGAAGAATATAAGTATTTTCATTAATAACAGTCTGCCAATTTTCTATAACACCTAAAAATACAGTTTTATTATTATATTCAAGCGATACACTTTGAAACTTAAAAGGCTTATAAATATCTTCATAGTCTTCTCCGTAAGGAAGCTCTATAATAATATTTGATGTAATTGCTTTTATATCAAAGTTTACTTCAATAGATTTGAAATATTCTATAGTTTTATTTGCTATGATTAATACTAATTTATTTTGTAATGCCATATTAGTCAATATAATAATTTATGCTTCTTCCCTTTCTAAGCATAAAAATCTCTTCGCCTTTTATATTATTATCGCTTATAAACATATCAAGTGTTTCTTCTTCTATATTTCCATATACTTCAGAGCATACATCAATATAGTTTCTGTCTTTATTTAGTGTCAATGTTCTTTTTGTAGGAAGATCATTAATATTTTCTATTAAATAAGTCCTAGTCATATCAAACATTTTCACTAATTCTTTTTTAGCTTCTATATTAATAGTATACTCTTCGCCCTGAAGATATTTCTCTTCATAAGTTCCTGCTATTGTACCTTCTATTGTTTCAAAACTTGCTAATACTTTTTTCTCTGTTTCTAATAATAATTTTTCTGTATAAAGAGATTCGCTTTTATCTCTAAAATCTCCGCTTGTTACAGACACACACATATCCATAGCAGCAAAACTAAGCATCATCTCTTTTAATACTTTTTGTGAATATGTATATGCATTATTATTTATTATAGTATCTATAAGAGAAACATATCCTAAGACTTTATTTGTTATATTAACAGCTAATTCAGCAGGTCTTTTTAATACTCTATTTATAGACATCATTGCTAAAAGAGGGTTTGTTACATAATCATTCAAAGTCTGACTAATTTCTGTCTGTATTTCAAGAAAAATATCATCAGCTACTCTTGCCGCATTCATAACACTTTCAAGAGCCGAAGTAAAAGCATTCATATCTTTTTTTAATATATTAGCCTGCATATTGGTATTAGCAGAACAAAGCCCGCCTCCTTTCCCTCCGCAATAAGGACAAACAGCCATAAAAAACTCCTTTATTTATTTTGTTCAGAAGGCAATTTAAATAATGTAGATTCTAAAAGTTTTTTTCTATCATATTCTTCTGTACCTTGTTTACAAATAGCATCAAGCATAGGACGAAGTACATTAAAAAACTGACCGCCTATACTACTTTTATTAACAGAACCAGATGGAGGTATTCCGTACCTGTCTACAAGTATAAAAGTTACGCTTACCTTAGACATTCCAACATCTTTTATTAAAGAAGTATTATCTTTAACGCTAACTGTACATACTTTTAATTTATTAGGGTATAATGGGTGCTGTAAATATGCAGGTTTTTTATCTGAAGCCTTCTGAGATACAAGCCCCATAAAGTATGATGCTTGTTCATAACAATTAGAATAATTTGTTTTTATATCAGCATTATAATTTTCCATTTTCTTTTTCAATATTTCAAGTGCTTCAGAACCTTTAGCCTGATAATCAAAAAACACAACATCTAATGTTATTTGTGTTGTATCTTTTCCTTCGTCTTGAGCATAAGTAACATTATTAACCGTACCGCTTTGTACTTTTCTTTTAAAAGTATTTGAAGTATTTTCTAATATTAAAGTCATTTCATTTTTGTCTGGGGCTATAAATTTACATTCTTTATAATCATTTAATATTGACATATTCACCGCCTTTAATAAGCACCATTAGGCAAAGGATTTATTTCTGTATAAAAAAATGTTTCAGTTTCAGCTGTTGTATCAGGATCTTTGGTTGTGATATTATTATTATTTTCTATATTGATACTTGTATTTTCTCCATTTACTTTAGCATTTTCTTTTATGTTCTCGCCTTTAGCTTTAGCATTATCATCAAGCATTTTCTGCATATTATCAGAAACACCTCTAAGTCCATTAAGAATTAAATTAGATTTTTCTGCTAAACTTCCAAGCCAATCAGGAGCAAAATTTCCAAGTAAATTATATATTGTATTTAATAACCAATTAGCACCGCCTAATATTAATATAAATACATTTAAAATAGCATCAGCTGCCATTTTTAATATGGATAATAATAAACTAAATAAATCCCCTTGAAAAAATGCCCTCAATATATTAGTAAAATCTTCTATTCTTCTTCCAAAAAATTCAAATATTCCGCCCATACTCTTTAATTTATCAGCTATTTTATAAAAGAATCCTGTAAAGCCGTCTGCTATTTTTCTAAACCATTCAAATCTTTTATATAACTGCCCAAATATTAAAGAAAGCCCTATAACAGCAGCAATGATAATTCCTATAATAGCTACAGTACCTAAAGCCGTTCCAGCTAATCCAGCGACAGCTGTTTTTATTGAAGTAAAAAATGCTGTAATTTGAGGAATTAGCAATTTAAGATTATATATTCCGTATTTAAAATAAAAAATCATATTAGAGAAAAAACTTTTAAATTTTATAAAAGTTCCTATTCCATTTTTTAGTATGGAAAACCAAAATAAAGTTAATGAAGCTAATTTTGTTAATACAAATAAGAAAGGAGCAACAAATACAAAAGCACCTGCTAAAAAACCTATTATATTTCTAAATGGTCTTAATACATTAAGTATTACAGTAAACACTTTAAAAGCTGCTTTCAAGCCGTTTATAAAAGAAACTAATATATCTACAAATACATAAAATAATGATGTGCCGTTTTTTAAGTTTTCCATTACCTGTGTAAGAAAAGTTAAATCAGGTTTTAATGCATCCAATACTTTTTTTAAAGCTGTCCATATATTAACTGTTGTTTCACTATCCCATATTACTTTTGTAACTTCATTAGTTTTTAAGCCTTTATTAGTTTTTCCATTTATATATTCTATTTTTGTGGGTGATAAATACCGTTCAATAATTTTTCTGGTATCTGTAAGCATAGGATTAATTACAGTCTTTAATGCTTCTTTAAAGAAAGGAGCAAATACTCCGCCGAATGCTCCGAAAACTCTGTCTAATTTTTCTAAAAACTGCTGAGTTTGTCCTTCTAAAGTATCATTAAGTTTATTCATAGCATCATAAAACTGTCCGCCTTGATCTGTAAGAATGCGTACTGCTTCTATAAGATTTTCAGCCCTTACATTTCCAGCCTGCATTTCTTTAGCTAACTGCTTTTTATCCATATTCATAGCTTTAGCCAAAGCACCGTACATATCTATTCCGCCTTTAAAAGTAAATCTGTCTAAATGCTCTCTAGTTACCCTGTCTTCTGCAATTATCCTGCCATATCCCATAACCAAACTTTCAAGTACATCGTCTTTACCCTTAGAGAAATCTCCAAGTCTTTTTAATGTGTCCATAATATCATCTTTCTGAACACCATAGCTTAAAAGTATATTAGCAGAGTTTACCAAAGGCTCGGCTGTAAGAGGTGAGTTTTCTGCCATATTTCTTATTTTCTCTATAAGTTCATCAGCTGCTTCTATATTGCCTTTAAGTGCTGTAGTCATATTTACACTAGCTGTTTCAAGACATTTATATGCATCTACCATTTTATTAATAGCTGCCGTCATACCAACAGCGGCTATAGTTCCTTTTACAAAAGCATCCTGCATATACCTATCTGCATAATATAACTGCTGCTGAAGTTTACTCATACCAGAAGTCATACGAGTCATAGGTCTTGTAAATCTGTCTATAAAAGACAATACTACTGCTACATTAAATACATTGCTTGACACCGCCATATTTGCTTAACCCTCTTTTAATATACTGCTTATTTTTTAGCCTTTTCCAATGCCTTCTTTTCTTCCTCTGCTATTATATTTGACATCTTAATATATCTTCTTAAATCCCTTAATGTAAGTTTATCAAGTTCATATAATTTAAGATGAAAAGTTTTAGCTATTAATGCTTTTGCTCTTTCTACATTATCCTTGATATTTACTTTATTCCTTACTGGGATTTTTTGTTTTATCCTTAGTTAAAAAAGCAGCTAAAAGCATAGCAACAGGAAAAGCAACTCTTAAATCGCCTGCTTTCATCTGTCTTATTAAAAGATGGTCTATCTGAGAAGAGCAGGCTTTAAGTATATCTATACTAGTTTCAAATACATTTACTCCTTCCTCTTTTAAAGATTTCATTTTAGTTAAATTATCCCCTGTAGGTTCAAAAAGTTTTAATTCTTCTTTTATGTTAGCTCCTATTTTACAAGGTGTTTTTAATTTAAATGTAAGTACATAATCATTATTTTCATCTTGTTCTATGATAAGCCTTTCTTTCATAATAAGTTCTATAATATTTTCTATAATTTCAGAAGAAGCATTATTCTCTTCCTCATATTCATAATCATATATATGCTCGTATAAAGGATTAAATATCTCCAAAGCATAATTTCTATCCATTTTATATTCCATAATTAACTCCTATTATTACTATGTTCGCCTACGCCTTTAAATAGCTAGCAACAAAGTTACTAGCTGGCTTCGGCTCACTATTAATTGTTACACCGAAAAAAATTGCTCGCTTTGCGTGGATATAGCTAATAAATTAGCTATAGGCAATTTTTTTACGGCTATTGTTGTTATGCTCGCCCACCCGTAGGGTGCCTACTCGGTTGACAAAAAGTCCCTAGCTAACGCTAGGCGTCTACCCAAAGGGTACCTACTCGGTCGGTTCACTATTCATTGTTACGCCGAAAAATTGCTGTCATTTATTAATTTTCTTGTTGCTTTTATTATCCTTATTTAAAGAAGATAATAATTTGCCTATTGTATTCGTATCTTCAGTAGTTCCGCAGAAATATTCGCCATATAATGATATAGATGTTGTTTTTTCTGTACCACTAATATTAAGTCCGCCTGATAAAGCTAAATCTCCGCTGTATGTTCTTCCGCCTTGTAAAGTAAGTATTACAGGCAGAAATAATTTCTCAGTAAGCATTATCATTAAAAGTCTCTCTATAGTGTCAGTTAATACTATTTCTATATCTTTTATACCAGCAGAAACTATATTAGATACTGAATATACTTTTTGTCCGTAGTTAATAGGATATACATAAGTTTTATTTTCTAATGTATATGCTCCTAAAGAGGGTATAATTTCGCAGGAAGTACCTGTCTTTATTGGTATTTCATAATTACCAATAGAAAAACTAACTATATCTCCTGCATAAACTATATTCATAAAACCCTCTTAAAAAATTCTTTTTTAATACAGTATCATTACATCTTAGTAAAATAGTTTCCTTTCATAGAAAGTTCTATACTTCTATCCTCTGTACTTATAGAAAATGTTCCTTCTACCATAAGCTTACCACTGTAAGTATCACCATTGGCAACAGTAAGAAGTACATCAACACTCAAGCCATGATCTCTTATATTTATTAAATGACTTTCTAAATCATCTCTTAAAATTACTTTTAATTTTTCAAAACCAGCAGATACATTTTTTCCTCTAAGCACCGAAGTATCAGCAATACATGCTGTTATTTCATTTTCTTTTATAGGAGAAGTTCCTATATTTGCTAAAATACTGCATGCTGCTTCTTCAGGTACAGGATAAGGTATATTATCTATCATTAACTCTTTTACATCGCCTGCTATAACTGTATAACCCATTTTTACCTCCTAATTATTATGAATTAACCTGTAAAGTCCAATCAACTTTAATATCAACCTGACCAAGCGGAGTAGAAAAATAAGCCATAAAGCCTACTTCTAACCTTCCAGCCGCACTTCCTATTTGTGCCGTGATATTCTCTATTGATGAAGTAGCATTATTTAAAAGCCCTTTGCCTTCCCAATCTCTTATTAAAGTAGTAAGGGTTGCTTTTGCTGTTTTAGGTTTTACAGCATTTACATCGCTTCTTACACTAGCTTCATCACTTACCAAAACTGCTTTATAATAAGGGGCTTTTGAAAATACATCATTCATTTCATACTGAAGAACCTGAAGTTTTCCTATAGTCTGTAAGAAAGAATAAGCATTGCTTTCTGAACCGTCATCTGCTGTTTTATAAGTGGTGAAAGTATCTTTAAAAAGCACCTCTCCATAAGAATTATAGACGCTGTATGAACCGCCTTTTCTTACTATATCATCTATCTCTTCAAACTTCCTATAAGGACTTTTTCCAGCTATAATACCGTCTATAGCTCCTCCGAAGGCAACAGCGACACTTTCAGCAAGTGAGTTTTCTATACTTCTGCAGGCTAAAGCTGCTATCATATATTTAGGTGTTATGCTCTGCTCAGCCCAAAAAGCACAGTAATATTTATCATTTCTATTTTCTACCAAACTTATATAATCGCTTTCTTTTTCATTATATCCGCCTACTACATAAAAGCCTCTTTTTTCTGTTGCTGAAAATAATTCTTCAGATCTATCCATAAGAAGATTTAAGTTTTCAGTATCAGTAAAGGCGGTTGCTATAGAAGTATAATAAGTAGAATCAAATTCGCTTAAAACTTTCTCTAATGATACATCTCCAAGTCCGCCTTCTAATGTTTCGCTGCTGAATGTTAAAGATATACCTTCAGGCATAGCATTAGTTTCTTCTTCATTGATACCCTGACTTAAAGTAATCTCATTAGCAGTTTTACCTTTCCATTTAGAAGTTAGTGTAACTTTATCTGTACCGTCTGCAGCTTTAACAGGAACATCTAAAACAGATGATATTGCGGTTATCATATTATTATGTATTTGACTAGCATCTTCTCCTGTTTTTACATTTACAGACACTCTAATACCGCCTATATAAATATATATAGTTCCATTTTTTGTAGCTGTTCCTGTTACTGTTATATCTGCAGTAGCTTCACTCGCATCTTCAGCCTCACTTATAGCAGAAGCATATACCTCAAAACTAAGCGAAGTGTCAAATATACCTTTAAGCATTTGATGAAGCTGTGAACCTACTCCAAATCTCTCTGCCTGCTTTGCTTTGCTTATAGAAATAATTTTATCTTTTGCTCCCAAATAAGATGTATCCGCACTTCCCAAAACAAGCATTTTTCTAGGTATGCTTGATATTGAAGTATTTGGGTCTTTATTTTCTGTTTCTATAGCTACTATACTTGCTTTTGAACTTTCTGTTAATGATCCCATATTTTCCCCCTAATTAATTTATATTTATTTGACTTATTATCTCTTTTAATTCTGTATAATTCTGACTATCGCTAGGATAGAAAGGACACTCTATTGTATATTTCATTCTAGCAGCAGATACTGCAAACTCTAAATTACTATTTTCTATATTTAATTGTTCTATTCCTACAAAATAAAAATTAGAAGTTATATATATTTTTTTGCCGTCTGCCTCTGCTGTAGGCTCTACGACATTTAAATCTGAAAGACAAGTCCTTACAAAATTAGTATAAATCTGTGAAGTTTTATAAGCTAATTCTCCCTGATTTTCTATATTAATTTTATGAGTATTTTTTACAGGTGCTGTTAATACATCTATACAAAAAGATAATTTATCCTGCTTATATGTTTTAGTATTTAATTTTCCTTTTTCTATTTCTGTCATATACAAATTAATTATCGCAGGATATTTTTTTAAAAGTTCAGCAAAATAATTACTTCTTCCAGCATTTAATACGATAGGTCTCTCTTCTTCTTTTAAATAATTTTCAGAAAAAGTTTTTAATACACGCACATAATACTCTTCTATAATATTCCACATAGGAAGTTCTAAATTAGGACTCGACATAAATTAATCTCCTTCATCTTCCATAACAAGCTCTATTAAAAATGTAGTAACAGACAAAGTATCAGTTTTTTTCTCTGATAATATTTTTCCTTTAATAGTCTCTCCATTAGCATTATTCCACTCTAAATATACATCAGTTATATTTTTTGGCTTTAATGTGAAATCTGCAGTTTTAACCATTATTTTATGTTCAGGCAAATCTATACTTACATTTTCCAAAGGATTATAATTAGTATCTTTTCTTACTGCTATGCCTTTAATGATAAGATTCTCTTTATTATTAGTGCTTTTATCTGTAAACTTAATGTCTGTATTATTATTAAATATATCAGTCAAGTCATTATTAGCTATCTCGCTTAAAGATAATGGTCTTTTCTTTTCTTCTTCATTAAAAGGCATAGTATAAGCTCCTACACATTACTTTCTTTTACTTCTTCTTTATTTTCTGAAACAGTTTCTTTTACTTCTTCAGTTTTTTGAGAAGTTTTATCAGCTATTTCATTCATCATATCCGAAGCATTAGAAGGAGGATTTACATACTCTTTCTTTGTCTCTTCTAAATCAGCACCGCATAAAACAATAGTTCCTTTCTCAAGCAGTTTTTCTAATACATTCTGCCTTTTATAATTTTCTATTATTTCATCTGGTATTATTTCGCCTACAGTTATTATTTTAGATAATGAATAGCCGTTAGGCTTGTATGTAATACTTCCTTTGCCTACTTGATATTTTTCAGCATTATTTTCTAATTCTGTTTTAGTTTGTTTAGCCATACTTAATTCTCCTTAAATAAAATTTTATTATGCTGCAGTTCTTATAGTTGCCAATCTATCCATATAAGGTAAAAGCGTTATAGAACAATGCCACATTATTAACTCTATATGAGTTTTTTTGCTTTCTATAGTAACTATATTATCTCCGTATCTCATATACTTATATGGAGCATTGCCATAAGGCTCTAATACTTCAGGAGTACCTATACCTAAAGTTAAAGGACAGCCATTAGCCATTATAAGTACATCTTTAGAAGGGAAAAACTCTTCGCTTCCGTTTCTGTTTCCGCTTTCATCAAATGTATCATATAACTGATTATAGTTTTTTATTGATACTCTATGACCTCTAGGTGTAATAAATGAACTCCAAGTATATACACCTTCTTTATCCGCTTCATCTACAGTAAATAAAGGCTGTATTTCTCCCCTTGATAATATTTTTACTGTATCTCTTACTTTAGTATTATTTATAAAATATTCCCAAGCCTCGCTTCCCATATATACAGCAAAACTTGAAGTGCCGCCGTCTTTATGAAGAATAGTGAATAAATCATCTAAATCAGATATAGGGTTTGAATTATCTAAATCACTCCATAAATTATTAGGTGTAACATCATGAGTTGCTATTTTAGGAAAACTGATAATACTTTTTCCGTCTGCTGATGTTACCTCTCCGTCTGTTAATGTTTGTATAGCGGAGAGTTCATTTCTTCTTGCTATAGATTCTTCCATTTCAGACATCAAATCAACTATTACCATTCCAGCCGCAAGAGCCTGATTATCGTACAAGTTTTCACTTGCCATTCTATCTCTGACCATTTTTTCTGTGAGAATTCTTACTTCTTTCATACTAGGAATAGAATATGATGCTATCTGTTCAGAAGGAGACAATTTAGGTGCTGGTATATCCCCTCTAGGAAAATAATCGCCCATAGCACGAACCATTAATTTACTAGGCAAGTCTACAGTGTTGCCGTTTCTATTTCTTATAATATTGCCTCTTTTAAATAGATTATAAAAGTAAGCTGAAAATTTCTGTACTGCTTTTATTTGATCATATTTTTTACCTAAAGCTGAAAAACCTTCAAATGTAGAACCTACAAATTTATTATTTGGCATTATTTACTACTTTATAATATTATCTCTGTTTTCAAAATGTATTAACTCAAACTTATTTCTAAGCCAGCCTTCTATTTGACAGCCATTTACTGCGGTTGTAAGTTTATCTGTGCTCTTGTTTAATACTAAAGCCCCAGCATTAATTGTGCCTCTAGTTATTACAGATACTTTTTTATCTTTATCTGCAGTAACTTCATCTTCTAAAAGTATATACAAGTCATAATTAGCTTTTGCTGCTGTATCGCTTGAAAATACTTTTAATTTTCCTGTTGTTTCGTCCATTACTAAAACAGTGCCTTGAGGATATACTGCACTTGATGCCTCTGCTAAAGTATGAAAAACGGTAGAATATTCGCCTGCTATTATATTAGGCTTTCTTTGTGTTGTAAAAAATTTACTGTCTGCCATTTTTATCCTCCCTCATTATGTATTTTTTATTTTCTAAAGCATAATCAACTAAAGCATCTCCTAAAGCATTTTCTTTAGTATTAACAGTTGCTGGAGATGAAGGAGTTGTATTTCTTTCAGCAAGTTCATTTAACTCTGCCTGACTTAAAGGCTTCTCTTCATCATCTTGACTATTTTCAGAATTATCAGCTTTATCATCTTCCAGCTTTTTTGCCTTCATATCTTCAACATCTTTTTTCAAAGCATCATAATCTGACTTTAAAGCAGATATTTGATTATTAAAATCTGTAAGTTTAGCTGATACTTCCTCGCTACTTTTCTGTATATCTTCTCTAATATTTTTCATATTAGCAGATATACTTGCTTGTATAGCCTGTAATATTTCTTCTTTATCGTTCATATTATTCTCCTTTATTATTACGCCGAAAAAAATTGCTGTCAGGCTATAGCTAATAAATTAGCTATAGGCAATTTTTTTACGGCTAGTTATTGCTATGCTCGCCCGCCCGTAAGGGTGCCTACTCGGTCGACAAAAAGTCCCTAGCTGACGCTAGGCGTCTCGGCTCGCTTATATAGACATTGCTTTTTCTACAGCTTTATTAATATCATCAATAGTTATTGCCTCATTAAAATAACTTTCTATATCGCAGTTCAAATTAATTTCATCTATAAGCCCTAATTCTTTAGCTTTACCAGATAAAAAATAAGAGCCGTCCATAGCTTCTTTTTTTATAGTTCTATTTGAAAGTATATCTCTTTTAAACATTGAATATATTTCATCAAGTCTGTTTTGAGTGTATTCTTTTGCTTTATCATCTCTTAAATCATGATACTTGTTAGGGCTTTCTCTATTTGTAATATATATTTCCGAATCTGAATAATATCTGCCTGATATAACACCTATGCTTCCAAAATAAGCAGTTTCAGAAGTAGCTACAATTTTATCGCAGGCACTTGCTAACCAATATGCAAGCGAACAGCAGGAACTATCAACAAAAGCAATTTTTTTTATTTCCATCTCTTTAATAGCATTAAATAATTCTGCTGCTCTGTAAACTGCTCCGCCAGGCGAATCTATTATAAAAGCTGCCCCTTTTATATTTTTATCACTTTTAATACTCTTTACTATTTCAAATAATAAGTTTACTGAAGCAGAAGAAAACCAGCTAGGATAAGGATCAATAGCTCCGTATATTCTTATTAAAGCTATATTATTTTTTATCTCAAAACTTTTTCCTAAACTGTAAATATTCTGATTATTCATATATTGAGATAAAAGTTTTTCTTCTATAGCTAAATCACTCATTATTTAATTCCTCATTATTATTATTTTCATTACTTTTATTATTATTATTTTCTCCAAGTTTTACATTCAAACTTCTGCTATGTTCTTCTTCATCTGCTATACCCTGAACATTATCTCTAAAATTAGTACCATAGAGTGTACGGCTTGCATATTCTCTGGTAACAAATCCGTTTTCTACGGACATTTTCATAGCTTCTACTTCTTTTGTAGGGTCTAATGTAGGTATTGCTCTTCCTGTTACTGTATGCTGAAGCCAAGCTAATCTCTTTTCACTGCTTTCTAAAAAGCCTTTTAATTTTAAATCTCTGCTGTAGACAAGCTCTGTTATTACACTTTCATAAAAAGGACTTACAACATTCAAAGCAAAATCTGTCCTTTCCTGTACTACAGTCTCCCACATCTGATTTATTGCTGCCCTTGCTGCCGAATAATTACTATTAAAACTTCCCTTTAATACTTCCGCAGGTATTCCCATAGAAGAACAAGCTGGAATTAATATGCTTTCAATAAAAGCAGGTATATTTAAATTAGGTCGGTTTGAATTAGCTTGTACTAATTTTTCTCCTGCATTTAAATGGTTTAATACTACATTTGTCATATTCATTACAGTTGAATCAGTGCTTGGTACTTCTTTAGTTGACTCTATAAAATTTTTTCTAGCAGGCAAATCTTTTAATTCGCTTTTATCCTCCGTACCTAATTCTCTTTCTATAACTCCGAATATCTGCGAATTAAGAAGCTGAGCATCTAATTCTGCTACATTTGATTGATATATTTTTTCAAGTTCATGAAATATATGACTGCCTCTAGGTATCCCTCTTAAATCTAATGGTCTGTTTCTATTTGCTAAATGTATTATTTGTATCTGACCCATACTTGTATATCTGGGATAATAAACAGCTTTATTTTTTAATTTCTTATTATAAATACTTGAAGTATCTTCATAATTATTTTCTGTTATGTAATATCCTATCTCTCTGCCATATTTATCTAGCTTTATTCCTTCCGCACTGTCTTTTATATAGCTTATGCATTCTGTAGGTATAATTCTTAATTTCACTGGACTTAATACAAAATCATTCGCAGTTTTTTTATGTTCATAAATAAACTGAACAAATACATCGCCGTCTACTACATAGCTTCTATATAATTCTCTGAAAAACTGACCTGTATTATAATTGCCTAAAAAATCTGCTTCTTTGCTTCTTAAAATAGATTTTATTCTATGCTCTATTTTTGACTGATATTTTCTTTTTGTATCTGCATCATCTATACCCAATATTTCCCAATTAGGAAGTACATTAATATTTAATCCTGTACCCACTACATAAGTCATAAGCCAATAAATCATAGCCTTATAATGTACAGAATCAAATTCAGACTGTCTGCTTCTTCCTACTAAAACGACCCTGTCAAAGAACTCATCAACTACAGGCTGTACTCCGTATTCTATTTTAGCTCCTACACTTCTATATCCTATGCCGTAGCCTGTAGTATTTAAATAACTATTTATATTTTCTTTTTCTTCTATTTTAATTTCTTTAATATTATTTCCTGCTTTAATACTGAAAGCACAATTTAAAGCCTCCGATATATCTTTTACAAACTTAAACATTACCAGCTAATACCCTTTAAATTATGAGAACCAAAAACTCTATAGCCTTTATCTTTTACAATTTCATCAATTTTATCTTCCTGCCATTTCATAAAAAACATTCTCATCAAAAAATATTCATTATATAAAAGTGTGTTCTTTCCTTTTTTAGCATTTAATTTTATATACCTATTTAAAAGCAGAATATACAAAGCAAATACAAGTCTATACCACAAAGTGATATTTATTTTTCTAGCTTCATCTGCTTTAATCATCTATGTCCCATCCTATTTCCTAAATTGCTTCTAATAGAATAAGCCTGAACTGCATCATAATCAGGGTTTATTTTTTTTAGTTCGTCCATATACTGCTTTCTTAATTTCATTAAATCATCTACTGTTTTATAAGTTACAGACTGATTAATTTGTCCGTCTCCGAATGTGTATCCTCTTTTATTTCCTGTTGCTGCTATCTCTTCATCAATAGCTTTGATTTTCTCAATAAGTTCTTCTTCTGTATAAATGCTTTTTAAAGGCATAATGACCTCATATCATTTTTATAAGCTAATTATACAATTTTGTTATTTTTTAATAAGTGAATCATTTTCGATTTATGGAAGTTTTTTTTAATTTATAATATTGATTAAATATATAGAAAATATTTATTATGATAGATATATGAATAATAAAAGATTTATATAAAATATATTATTATTTATTTTTTGTTAAATCAATTTTTGCTTTATATCCATGTTTTTCTAAAAGATAAAGCAAATTAGCTCCATTCATTAATGTTATAGGTTTTCCTTTAGCAAAATCATAAGCATCATTTCCGTAATTAGATGTAGTAACTAAAATTCCTTTATTAGCTCCCTCATTTAAAACTGTGCCGTATAAATCTCTTACAGCTGAAACTCCTACAACATTATTACATCTTTTAGCCTGAATAACTATCTTTCCGCCTCTAATAGGGTCTTGGTCAAAAGCAACAGCATCAACTCCTCCGTCTCTGCTTGCCTGAGTAATTTTTACTTCTCCGCCATTAACATTAAACTCTTTTTCAAATATTTCTCTTACCAAATTCTCAAAATCCTGCCAATCCATAGAAGCTAGATTAAAGCCTTCATCAATATTTTCTGAAACTGAATAACCTTCAATAAATCTTTTGTCTTCCCTAGATATTGCAATAAGCGGTGCTACAGGAGCAACTTTGGCTAATGATGCCGCAGAAACTCCTTTAGAACTTTTAAACCAAGTTTTAGGATCAACTGTTTTTAGATTAATTTCATTAAAATCATTTCTTTTTATACTTACAGAAAGTATATAAGGCTCTATATTTTTTCCTGTTGATTTATCTATTGTACTTATTTTACCATTAAATACAACAAAATCTACTAAATCATCTTTAGCTATTGAAAATACATAATTCAATGTCTGAAGAACCATTTGATATATAACACTGTCATATTTATTTCTTATATATGACTCTGCATAGTATGTTTCTTTAAACTCATTTCTTGTTTTTATATAGCTTACGCTTTTTAATTTTGGTATATCATCAATGGTAGGAAGAAACATATCTATAATCATCATTTTTTCATCAGAATTATATTCTATTTCGGCAGATTTTCCGTATTCAAAAGGAAGTTCCAGCTTTTCTAAAAGCATAATAAAATACTGTTCAACAGCTTCTTTTTTGCCTGATTTATAATTTTTAAAAAATAAATCTATTTCCTTATTATGTTCTTCTTGATTTTTCTTAAACTCTTCTTCCCTTATTTTCCATTCTTCGCATTTTTTATCGTACTCTTCTATTTTTGTTTTATTTCTTAAATCTACAGCAGTCTTTTTTATATTATATTCTTTTAAATCTTCTTCAAACTTCAAATCATTAGATTTTTTAAACTCTTCCATTTTCTTTTTTGATAATTTCGTAAAAAAACTAGGCTTAGGATTATATTGTTTATCATCTATATTTGGTTTATAAGGCTCTTTTTCAAATGTAGGATATAACGGTTGAGGCTCCGAATATTCTGATGAATCTTTTAAATCGCTTGGTTTTAGCTTACTAATACGAAGATGTCCTAGTAATATATTATCAAGTTCTTCCTGCATATAAAATGCCTCTTCCGATAATTCTTCAGCATAACTGTAGGCATCTTCTATATTCTTTTTTCGGCATTCTCTTTCATATAATTTTTCCCATTGACTGTCCCACTGTTCTTTTAATGACTTTACTTTTAAATCTAGTTCATACCAGCTTGATGCTTTCACAACTTGAAATTTATTCAATCCTTTATGAGATACTTCTTTCTGATATGATATATTTCCGTTTTTTAATTTATGTTTTATTAATCCGCTGACAGTAGTTTCCATATATGATTTTTTAGGATTTTTTATACTGTTAATAATATTTTCTTTGGAATCTTCTTCATTATTATTTGAAGTATAATAATCAGAATCATATTGATTATCTTCTTCATCTTCATCAATATAATCTTCTATATATTTTAATAATTCATGGTGCTGTTTTATAATATTTAATGCCTCTTTATCTTCGGCTATACAGTCCATAACATCATAATTATAATTAAAATTTTTTATTAATTTTGGCTCGCGCTTTATCAATTTTAAGATATTAGACGGTTCCATAAATTGTTTATATTTTTTTTTGATAAACTTGACAAATTTTACTATTAATATTATTGATACCAAAAGAATAATAACTCTAATTACTTCAAAATATATTTCCATTATTTTATCCTAAATAATTTTACTCAAAAACTCTAAATTATAACATTATTATAGTAAAATATTTAGGTTTATTCTATGATATTTCAGATTTTTATTATATTTTCTTATATTTTTTGTTATTAATATATAATTTTTTTATATTAAAGTATAGATTAATGATTGACGATAATTTAAAGTTATACTATACTATATATAGATGTTTTATTGTTAATTTATTAGGAGATTTTATGGATATTAATAAAGTTTTTTCTTTTATATATTATAAACTTAAAAAAAATAATCAAATCAATGTTAATGATTATGAGGATGCCGCTATAAAAACTCAAAAAGTATTATATATGACAGAATTAATACATAGAACATTATTTAATAAACCATTAATTACAGATGCCAAATATGTATGTTTAAAACACGGTCCAGCTATAGGTAGAGAATATTTAAATTACTACAATGCTATTAATAACGAGCAGTATAAACTTTTAGGTAAAGAAGAAATAGATATATTAGAAACTTGTTTAAAAAATTGGATTTTACAATCATCAACAGAGGAATTAGTGGCTATTACACATAAAGATAATGAAAATATACCATTAGAAACTTGGAAAACAATAACATCTAATACTAGATATGGTTCAACTACTATACCTGATGATATGCTTGATAAGGATGCTAGCATATTAAAACAATATTTATTTAGAAAATATCAAGAAGAGAATATGTATGAACAAATATAAAAAAACTGTAATGTTATTTTTAGAAGGAATAGATGATAAAGATTTAATAATTGATAAAGATACTTTTTTACATGAATGTTTATTAAAAGATAAATGTAGTATTTGTAAGGATAAATGCATAGTTGTAAATTCTCACGGAGGAAAAATAGGTGATATATATCCCCAATCTTTCTTATGTGAGGATATATTTTATAAAAAATTAAAAGATTTAGGATACAATGAAAATGATTTAAAGTATGTTAGATTTAATTATTATTTGTTTAAATCAGCATAAAACTATTCAAATTTATTCATTTTCTCCAATGCTATGCCGTCATCGGATTTTAAATAGTTCCAAACTGCTTTATAATTAATATTACCGTTTTTATCTTTAGGCGAAATATTATCTATATAGAAAAACGCTGCTGCTGTACTGTATGCGAATATGTCCAATGCCTCGTTTCTTCTCTGTCCAGACCTTAAACGCCATTCATATTTATTTGATGAGCTTCTTGTGTGTTTAGCTACTTTCTCCTCTGCTGTAAGCATTCTAAAAAAGTTCATATCAATATCATTAGGGAAATATGCCCACCTTATAGGAAGCTCCTCTTTATTATCTGCGTTTTCTGATTTTTCTATTGAAAGAGCATTATATACTTCATCTTTTGCCATTGAAGAGTTTAATATTAAAGCAGGAGTATTATGAGATTTATTATCATCTTGAAACCTGTAAAACTTGCCTGTATCTTCTCCCTTAATAGCAAATACAACATTACCATACTTTTTAGTTTTTTGATATATTCCCTGACAAAAATCTGTTACTACTGCTGGAATAAAACCTTTATCTATAAATACTATAGAAGCATAAAATCCTAAATGAGATGATTTAATAATTTTCTCTAATAAAAGCCAGCATCTGCTTCGTAAATTAGAAGTATCACCGTCTAGTCTATGATAGCCTAGCATATAACTTCTATATCCTTCAGCCCATAAAAATACTCCGCACTCTATATATCGTTTTTGAATATCTACTGCTATATTGCAGAATAATGGTTTATGCTCTAATTCTTCAATATTAAGTGTAGACTGCTTTATTTTACCGTATTCATCAATAGTCTCTTTTAAATAGTTTCCTCTGTTTTTATTATAAATATAGTCATAAGGCGGTACATCTTCTATAGCCTTATAAGTCTGACCCAAAACTGTATTATAAAAAACTTTAATAAAACTATTATCTCCGTTTTTCTCTGCTTCCGCTGCTTTCAAATAATCTCTTATTATACTCTCCCAACTTCTAAAACCTATAGGAGCATAAAGCGATGATAAATGATAGCTTCTTCTTTTAGGATCTGCTGATTTTGATGTTGCTATCCATTTTGCATGTCCTCCGTCCTCTGCGGTTTTTAGAAAATCTTTTTTATCAACTTCTTTCCAATGGCTTCCGCAGTATTTACATTCATAATGAACTGATGAAGGTATTAAAATGCCTTCATCATCTAATTCATATTTTAAATTATCAAACTCTAATATTTGAAGTTCTCCGCAGTCCTTACAAGGCACATTATAAAATCTTCTGTCGCCTTCTAAAAATCTCTGTTCTATAAATGACTCTCCTGTAGCCATTTTCGGAGTAGATTCTATAAGTATTTTTCTGATATTTGAATATGCATCCGTTCTTCTTTCTGCCAAAGTTATAGCATTACCCTGTTCGCCTACATCTATTTTAGCCTCATCTGCTTCTGTTATTATCAATACTTTTATAGAAAATGATTTTAATTTTGATATTGTCTGAAGTCCTCCTAATTGAATAAATCCTCCGTCAAAAGTTTTATAGCTTTTTGTGTTTCCTGTTTCTCTGCTTTTTTTATTTTTTATAGCCGACTTAAATAAATGCCCCAATCCTGATTCTTCTATTGAAGGACTTACTCTTAAAGTAAATATCTGCTCGGCAACTTCTGAAGTAGAAGCCAAAAACAAAATAGGTGCTGGAGAATTGCCTAATAAATACATTATTAAGTTTTCATCAAGTCCTACTGTAGCTCCAATTTGTGCTCCTTTCATAAAGTCTACATACTGAATAGGGCTGTCTTCATCAAAGTTTCTTATTATCTCTCTTAAATAAGGCGTAACCTTAAAAGAATAATAACCAGGTATCGATGAAACTCTTTCATTTAATATTCTAGTTCTTTCTATATATTCTACTATTTCATATTTTGGCTTTACTTCTAAACTTCTTTTTATAATATCTTGAATATAACACACATCGTCCTCCTTCCAATCATTCAGTATTTTTTCTGAAACTAAAGTTTTTAAATCAATTTCCTGCAATACTGCCATCAGGTTATCCTTAATTGATTAATAGCATTTTCTGTTTGTTCGGATAAATACTTTTCTAATTTTATAAGCTCACTGCTAAGAGCTTCTCTCAAAATAATAGTTATTTCTTCAGTAGGTACTTCTAACTCAAGCCTGCTTCTAATAATTTCAGCAAACTTTGATGACACATTTTTAGGTATAGTATCTATCTGCCCTTTAAAAGCAATTAAAACAGAGGGCAGTACAGCTTCTACAACTTTTCTTTCTATAAGTTTTCCTCTAAGAAGCATTATCTCTATTTGTTTTTTTGTAGCATCAGCAACTAAAAAATTTGCTTTAGCTATATTAATATCCATATCCTCTATACTTAGAGAATGATGTTCATTATTGTCTATAATACCTATTTTCTCATTATCAGTTATATCTAGTTTTTGTATTTCTGATTTTTTGGATTTATTAGTTTTTTTATTTTTATCAGTTTTACCGTAAATATTTCTTGATAAAGCCCAATTATCAGCTGAAGATTTTAATATTAGTTTTCTTCCTTTCTCATCGGTTATAAACTTTATTCTGCTGTCTTGTTTTTTAATGCATTGTGTGATGTTGGCTTTAGAACAGCCGACTAATTGTGAAAAATCTTTTAATGTTAAATATTCCTCGCCGTTTATGATAGGCATAAAAAAACCTTGATTGTTTCGGTCCCAACATTAGATTAAGCAATATAGGACCTTTATAGCTATTATTTTATTTCTATTATAAAGAAAGTTAACTAAAAAAGAAGTGAATCAGTTAACTTTTAGTTAACTTTTAGCCAATTTAGTTAACTAAAAAGCCTTAATTTGAATGTTTCACGATATAAAAAAGATACAGAATTATCATAATATATTTTATTTTTAATTGATTTATAATAAAATAATACAATATTAGCTATAAATCAGGCTAAAAAGCGTACTATTAAGGCATTATTTTTAGTTTATTTTTTTTATAGCAGAGAGGGCTTACTAAAAAATGAATGCCTTATGGTGTAAAATTAGTTAACTAGTTAATCAGTTAACTTTCAAAAAAACTTTGTGAGAAAATTTTTTCGGCGGGCACAAAAGCCCACATAGGCAAAAAAAAGCCGTTTACAGTACCTTTTTTACATCATCAGTAGTATTTTCTTCTATTATATAATTTTTATACTCGTCTTTATATCTAGCTTCTAACCCTTCGCGAATTAAAGCAAGGCAAAAACTAGCAAATGAAGTATTGTACGGCGTTTTTCTTTTGGAATCAATAAAATCAATTTCTTTTTTAGTCAAATTTAATGATATGTTTTTATAATCTTTAGTAGTTTTCATTGTTTATACTCCCTTTTTTCTTATATTATATTTTAATTTTATATTTTTTCCGTGATTTTTCAAGTATTTTTTTGTAATTTTTTAATATCTTCCGTGATTTTGCTTGACTTTCCGTGAAATATAGAATATAATATATATAAACAATGAGAGAGCGAGGGGGCTTAAAATGAAATACTCAAAAAACACTATAACAATAAAAAGTAAAGAATTAAAAGGGCTATACAGCACAGAGGACTACAGTATAAACAATATAACTACTATAGAATTTAAAGAAAAAAGCATAATATTTAAAAATGAAACTAGAAAAAGAGTTATAAACACAAATAAAAAATACTGCAATTACAAATTATCTTTTATAAGTGAAAAATTAATAAAAGAATTAAAAAATAATGAAGTTATAAATATAGATGTCAACGGAAATAAATTGACAGTAAATAAAGTAATAATTAATTGCTTAATAGAAAAAGAATAATTAAAGCTATATAAACAGTTTACAGGACTGCATTATATAAATATAAAAAATAGGAGGTCTTTAAAAAATGCTAGAGTTTTTAATAATTGCTATTATGTTAGACATTATAACTATAATAGTAATTATCAATAATAGTAAATAATATTTGCTATTATTGGGGTTTGTATACCACCAATATACAAGCCCTTAAAACCTAGCTTCATTATAACAGCTTATAAAAAAAAAGCAAGTTTAAAAAACAAAAAAATTAAAAACTAAAAATTAAGGGGGCTTAATCATGGTAAATAAAAAAACAATTCAAAAAATAATACAATGTTTTTTAAAAGATTTAAGCATAATAATAGATGATAAAAACAATAATAATTTAATAATAGAAAATTTTAACACTTATTTAAAAGATATTAAAAAAAGTAATATAGTTTTGTCATTAGATGATCTAAAAACAATAAAAAAAGAATTATCCGATGCAAGTTATTATCATTTATATAATAGAAACTATAATTTTTATTGTGATTTAAGAACATTTGATACAAATGAAGAAGAATCAAAAAAAATTATAAATATAATAAAAAGAATTATATACAAGAAAAAAAATTAAAAAACTAAAAAATTAAAGGGGCTTAAAAATGACAAATATACAAAATAAAGAAATATATACATTAAACAATAAAGATTTTATAAACTTTTTACACAATAAAAAATTTGATGAGCTGCATAACTATCATTTTATATATAATGAAGCTAATAAAACATATACAGTATATCATAGGAAAGAAGAAAAATATTTATATAATATTTATGAAGCTGCAGGACTTACCAAATATTTTAATATAATAAGAATCAATAAAGAAGAATATAAAATCATATATAAAACTCCTCAGAATAAAAATAAAAGCATAGGAATATATTTATATTGTATTGAATACCCAAACGCAGAAAGCATAATTGCAGATTATATAACTGAACATTTTAAAATAGATACAGGATTCTGCTATTGGGCTAAGATTAATTTAATGAGAGAGTACGAAAAAATATTAAATCAAAGGAAGTAATATTTTAATTAAAAACTTATGACTAAAAAATTAAAGGCGGCTTTATGGATATACAAACATTTTTAACACTTAATAAAGACAATAAAAAAATATCTAAGGAAGGAAAGAAAGAACTTTTTTACTACTTCCAAAGGACTATAAAAAACAGCTTTTTAGATATAGATATTAATTATAAGGATCTAAGCAGCTATAAAGAACAAAGTAAAAATACTTTTATGCGTGAACATCATTTAAATGACTTCAATATCGGTTTAGCAAGTAATTTAATAGCTTGCTACGATGATAAAGTATTAATAATAAAATAAGGGGGCTTAATATGATAAAAGTAAATAAAAAAGAATTATACAGCATATTTAAAAATGCTATTAATACATCATCATCAGATATATTTTTAACAGATTTAAACAGCGTGCATTTTGATTTTTTATATAATAATACATTAAATATAGTTTTTACAGATAGCAAACAAATGGCAATTTATAAACTTAATTATATAGGGAAAAAAATAAACAGCTTTACAATAAAATCTAAAAATATAAAGGCATTATTAAAACATATAAATATAAACAGTATAGATAAAAATACATATATTACTATTGATTATAGCTATTATAATTCTATAAAAATAGATAATCAAGTATATGAAAAAATAAATAATTTTCCGCCATATAAAACAGTTATACCAGATGAAAATAATAAAAAATATAAAAAGCTATATAATGTTATATTAAACAATAAACAGATGATAGAAATAAAAAAAGCGATTAAAAGTATACCAAAAAAATCAAAAAGAAAAAATATAATAATACATTTTCAAAAAGATAAAATAATATTAACTATAGACAGCAATGCCACCCCCATTATTGTTATTGACAATATAAAAAGTAATATAGATTATATATTATGCTTAAGTTATATACATATTATAAATATATTACATCAATGTATAAATGATAATGATGATAATAAAATCGATCTTGAAATATATCAGGATAAACCTATAAAAATAACAAATAATAATAATACTTTTATATGTATGCAGTATATGTCAGAAAAATATATGAAATAATCAAAATTAAAAAAACTAAAAAAATAAAAACTAAGGAGCTTTTTAACTATGGAAACAATTAATAATTACATCACAATCAATACTAAAAACTTAAAAGACATAAAAAATAGTTTTATGGAAATAACACAAAGCAAAGTAATATATAATATTGAAAGCAATGTATTATTACAGCTTGAAGGCAGTATATTAAATATAGTTGCTACCGATGGAAGTATTTTTATAGAAAAAAGAATAAAAGTAATAAATCATAATCATGATAATTTCAGAATATGCGTATATGCTAAAATGTTTTTTAATATAATAAAAGAACATGATGCGGATTTTATAAATATATCAGTACAGGAAAATCAAAAAATATATATGTTTTATAAAGGTACTTATATCAGAAAAAGAGAAGATAAATATAATAGAGAAAGAAAAATAAATACACAGCATTTAATTATAGGAATGAACGCCGAAGAATACCCAGACAATAAAATAGATAGAAACTTTATTGACTATATAACAGTTGGTAAAAAAGAATTATTTACTATTTTTAAAAAAAGTATAAATACCGCCTCAAAAGATGATCTCAGAAGCCCAGCTATAAAAGGCGTATATTTTGATTTTTTAGATGATAATACATTAAATATAGTATCTACAGAAGGCAGACAAATGGCGGTATATAAAATGAATTATCAAGTCTATAAAAAATTAAATAATGCTATTATACAAACAGATACAATAAAAGCTATATTTAAAAATGTTTCTAATATAGACAAAAATATTGATAATAAAGAGACTGTAAATATATCTATTAATAAAGAATGTATACAGATAATAGATAATGATTATATATATACAAGTGCTTTAATAGTTGGGAAATATCCGCCTTATAAAAAAATTATACCAAGTAAAGAAAATGAAAAATATAAAGATGAATATAAAAAGCTATATAGTATTATATTAGATAATAAACAGATGATAGAAATAAAAAAAGCTATACAAAAATTGAAAAAAATAAATAAAACAAATAGTAAATGCATAGTATTAAGATTTTATAAAAATAACTTAATACTTACAATAGGAGAATACAAAAATATAGAGAATATGTCAAATATAGTTATAGACAGTATAAACAGTAATATAGATTATACTTTAACTATTAATCATGACTTTTTATTAAATATTTTATCTATGATAATAAATAAAGATAATGATAATAGATGTACACTTGAAATATATAAAAAAGATGATCCTATAAAAATAATACATAATACTAATATATTTCTAATTATGCCGTTTACAATAGAGAATATGAACGAAATAAACCAATACTTAGAAAACTTCATAACTAATATTAATATAAAAGAGCTACAAACAAAAGAAAACCAAGAACACAAAGAAACAAAAACTATAAAAATAAAACAAACAAGACAGCAGAGAAGATTTATTGAAAGAGAAAAATCTAAAAAACATACTATAAGATTTATAGATTATATTAATAGTATAAAAATCATTAATTATAAAGCTATAGAATTAATCAAATATATTGACAGCTTGAATATAACCGATGATGAGAAAATATCATTATTTAATATAAAATATAATAAGTACAAAAAGCCTTATATATGGCATATTACGGATACTACAAAAATAGAGATATTGAAAACAGCGTAAATATATTAAGCCTTTTTTTCGTGAAGCTAGTTATATATTAGCTAGCTTCACAATGGATACTAAAAAAATAATAATAGGAGGTATAAGAATGATAATAGGTACTATAATGTGTTTTAATGCTTTATTACAATGTTTAATCGTTTTAATAGAATATTCTTTTAAAGCAGCAGTTTTTATATTTGATTTAATATATAAGTTTGTGAAATACATTCAAAATAATAAAAAATCAAATATTGAAAAAAGAAATTATGATAATTTTGTATATACTTATAGAACAGCCCAAAAAGATGAAAATAAAGAATATAAAGAATATATAAAAGAAAATAAAGAAGATAAAGCAGAGGATAAAAAGGAGAATACCAAAAAAGAATATAATTACCCTAATATTGATTTATTAAATGAAAGTAAAGAAACTATATATAATAATTATATAGATATTGAAGAGATAGAAATTATATTAAAAGAATCAAGAATATCTATTAATTATATTTTTAAATATTACAACAGTATAATAAAAAGCTATACATTAAGCACACTTGAAAACAGCTTAAAATGTCTATTCGGCGATAATATAAGATTAAATAAATACTACGCATCTAAGACATTAGCAATAGAATATATAAAAACCGATGATAGCAGATACTTCGGAATAAAAGAAGTTATAAATGATGATGATAATTTTGAACTTCCTTTATATTTAGGCATAAACACGGATAATGAAAAAACAGCTATTGATTTAGCCAAAGCACCTCACATGCTTATAGCAGGAGAGACAGGAAGCGGTAAAAGCGTATGTTTATCATCGATCATAACAAGCCTTATATATAAGAAAACAACAGATGAATTAGAATTAATACTTATAGATAAGAAAAATGAATTAAGTATATTTAATGAACTTCCGCATTTAATATATAATTCATTAAATAATGATGATGATATAATATCAGCATTAAGAAACCTTGAAGGCGAATTAAGAGACAGAAATAACAAGATAACAAAGAAAGGAGCAAGAAACATACAGGAATACAATAAAAAAGCAAGAAATAAACTTCCTTATATAGTTCTTATTATAGATGAGCTGCAAGACTTATTCAATAGAGATATAAAGAAGGAAGCCGAAAAAATATTAAATACTATAGCATCATTAGGCAGAAGTGCTGGTATTCATATAATAGCAGCAACTCAAAGACCTAGTGCTAAAGTAATAACAGGCGAATTAAAAGCAAACTTACCGACAAAAATAGCTTTATCAGTTGCTAATAACACAGACAGCAGAGTAATAATAGATCATAAAGGAGCAGAGGATTTAATAGGCAATGGAGATGCTTTACTAAAAAGAAAAGAGAGTGTAAAATTAGAGCATATACAAGTGCCTTATGTTACAACTGAAGAGATAGAGCGAATAATAGATTATATAAACAAATGAACCGAAGCATATCGATAATTTATTATAGATATAATGAACATAACAATAATTGGAGGATAATATGCAAATATTTAAAACTTTATTAAAACCTTTATTATTCATACTTGTAAATATTACAGAATTATTTAAATGGCTTTCTATGAAAAAAGACGGAGATAAAAACACACTTTTTAAAAGATTTGTATTAAAACTTGTGTTTATAACAGATAAATTATACGATTTTGTAGAGGGAGAGCCTGCTATAAGAAGTATAGTGGAAGCCTATTTAGATGAAGAAAATAAGAAATGGTATATATATCAAGGCGACCCAGAAAAATATGATGATGAAGAATATATGAAAGAATACAAGAAATATGCAAGAGAACATTATAAAGGATATGATACAGATGAAGAAGTAGAAGAAGTTATGACAAAAATGTGATAAGTTCCTAATTTTTTAGTTTTTTAGTTTTAGGCGGTGATTATGAAAAGTAATTGTCGCCGTTTTTATTGATTCACTTTTTATTTTTATATTCAAGTATTATTATCTTTACAAGCATAAATTAAGGATAATACTATGGCTGAAACTATAACATTCAAAGAACTTCAAGAAAAATTAAAAAAGTTAGAGAAATTCGCAGAGAAAAAAACATCAAAAATACTCAATCAGGCAGCATTTGAAGTACAAAAAGAAGCAAGAGAAGAAACTAAAAAAACATTTACTTTAAGGAATCAATATGCTTTAAGAGTAATACAGGTAGAAAAATCAACTAAAAAAGATAAAAAAAGCATAATAGGAAGCACAGCAGAATATCAAGAGTATCATTAGTTCGGAAAGCCGCTAAGCCGTAACATCTGGGGTAAGTCTTTAAATACCAACCCTATAGCTACATTAAGCAGAAGAAAAAATAAATATACTAATATTATACCAAATAAATATAGATTTAATAAAATGGGTAATATTAGACAAATAGGAGAGAAAATAAAAGAAGGCAAATTAAAAAAAAGAGATAAAAGATTTTTCATATTAAAGCCAAAAGGAAAAGATCCTGCTATATATGAAAGAATAGGTACAAAAAAACATGATATAAAGCCTATCAGAATATTAAACTGTAAGAAAAAGATAAGAAAAAGACCAATATTTAAAAACTCTGCTAAAAAAGTAATAAAAAGTAATTATATATTCAAAAATATATCCTATGAAATGAAAAAAACTTTAGAGATTTAGTCTTTATTTATAAGATAATAAGGACATATCACTACCTCATCAAGATTTGAAACAGTATCATGATTACATTCTCCATTATCAAAATATATACATTTTTTATAATTAGCCTCACAGTCAATATTTTTATTATCAGAATGTACAGCCTTAATGATGTCTGCCCCAGATACCACAATAGTTTTTTTAGTATTTCTTTTTTTATCATATATAAGTCCTTATTATATATTTTTAAATATATTCTGCCCCTTATATTCTTCTGTATGCTCTTTTAATATAATAACCTGTCTTTTTTCTATAGGTATTTTTTTAGTAATAAAGTTTCTAGTAGGAGTGATCCCTGTTCCCAATAATCTAAGCAGGTCGAAAGTGTTATAATATTTGTCTGGCTCTATTTTATTAATATTACTTAATATGATTTCTTTTATATTATCTCTTCTTTCCATATGATACCCCTTATAGTTATTATACTAATAAATGCTCAAAATTATCTTTTTCTTTTTTCTGAAGTTTAACAAAGCTCACTTCATTAGACACTTCTTTTTCTTTGATAAATACAAACCAAGCAACATCAAACCACGGCTTATTTAATGATTTAATATTTTCAAAAGAAGTAAACTCAACTCTCTTATCAAAAATTAAAGTCTTTATGCTAAAGCCTAAATTATTTAACTTATTAAAAAACTTATGTCTTTTTACTCCATGTAAAGCCATAGTGGGAAGCAGAAAAGCAAAGCCATTAATGATATTTTTCTCTATAAGATAAATACTTTTTTCAATAAAATCATCTTTAATAGAATAAGGCGGATTAGTAACAACGAATACATTTGTTTGTATAGGCATATTAAGAATATAGTTATTTTCTTTAATATAGGAAGTATAAACATTAAAATTATATTCTTTTAATACTTTAGTAATATTAGAATTATTATTAGTATCGCAAGGCTCTAAAATATTATTAATATTGTATTTTTTTAATAATTCAGCAATAGGGTACACTGCCTCAGACGGCGTAAAATACTCATAATTTTTAACTATAGAAGACGAAGTTTTCAGCTTTCTTATAGACTTATTTTTATTATTTTCCATTGACTACCCCTAAAAAATATTTATTTTTATCTGCCTGCCTCAAACATCATTTTGGAAAAACATTTAAGGTACAATTCTATGTAAAAGAAAAGAATCATTTTTTAAATTCATTTCTTTTTTAGCGATTCGTTCTCTCATATTAAGATAGCAATCTGTACATATTGTACTATACCATATTTGCACATCACCTTTAACTCCTAAAAAAGAATCTTCCTTAAAACCTTTTAATGTGATAATTTCTTCAGAAGAAACTTCTCTATCACAAAAATTACATACAGTTTTATCCATTTCTAATTCTCCTATTTTTTTATATATCCTTTTTCTTTTATATTATTAATAACCGTTATTAATTTTTCTGTGCTAATATTCAACAGCTCTGCTATATACTCATTTTTTGGGAGAGAAGGAGTGAATAAAGATAAAAAACATAAAAATCTAAACTCTAAATCAGTCAAATTTTTATCCATAATATATTCTGTTTCAAAAGAAAAATATTTCCCAATATTTTAAAGTTTTTTTTGAATATCTAATCTTCTTTTTATTCCATCTACTCCTTTACTACTGTAAATATCTAATTCAATATTTTTTCTTTCTTCTTTCCTAAAAGCATATAATTGATTTAATTTATTTACATCATTGCGTAAATTATTTCTATTAAAATATTTTATAATTTTTTCCTCTTCATTTTCTTTCAATATTACAATAATACACATTCTTATATAGCAATAAGAATATCTTTTTATATCTTCTATCATATATTTGACACCATTTAAAAACATATATTTTTGTTTTTTAAAATCTATACTCATAATTTAACACCCATATTTATGAAATCTTTTTATATAATTTTTTACTCTAAAATATTTTTTAATTCTTTTTTCAAAAGTTCTTTATTGTAATATAGTGTTTTTATTATCTGTATAAGTTCACTATCTAAAATAGTTTTTTTATCTATAAATTTCATATATTCTTCAAGAGAACAATATACAGGTATAAATGCTCTATTATGATAAATTTTACTATTTAATTGGCTATGAATAGAAATATATAAATCATCATAACCTAAATCGAAAGCATACTCTATATATATTGTCAACAGAGTATTTTTTACATAAATAGAACAATGATAATTTTGAAAATATACATCTATATCAGTATTTGATATATTAAAATCTTTGAAGATTGTAAATATTAAATTCTTTATTTGAGATGTTAGGTCTTTCTTTAAATCTTCAACTTTCATTATTTACACTCCTTTAATAACTTTTATAAGGCTTGTATTTTTCGCCTGTCTGTAGGCAGTATTCTTTTATTAAGCTATCAAGGTTATAAGTTTCAAATCCTGTAAACCTTGAGAGATTAATTAATATTTTATTAAGATAATCCTGAAACTTTTTATGGCTCATATTATCAAATGAAATAGAGAGTTTTGTATATTTCATTTCTCTGCCGTTTTTATCTCTAATAGAATATATTTTATCTTCATAGTATATTTCAGAGAGCGTATATTCTATTTGTTTATGCATCATATCGTTATCTTTTATGTTGCTCCATTCTTCAGTAAGAAAATAACGAATAGCAGGCATAAGCATACCGAAGTACCATTTATTCTGTCTGTTACTTCTTATTTTATCTTTTTTTATAATCTGAATAACATACTCAAAAGGGTTAGTTAATGTTTTGATAAACTCCTTTAGCTTTAAAAAACCCTCTTTGCTTACTTCAAACTGCTTAACCTCTGATTGTTTTTCAGTATCAGTCATTTCTAACTTCCTTATTTAGTTTTTATATATTTTTTCTAATATTTTCTCTAAAACTTGTATGACTATACTGTTTCCAGCCTGCCTGTATAACTAAGTATCACTTAAATGCCTTACCTTACTGAAATCTTCCTTACTCCAGCCCATTAAAAGCCAGCATTCCAAAGGCGTTAATCTTCTAATACCTTTATCCGTTTTTATGAAATTGGAGGTAGGAACATCTGTTCTATTATTTATAGCATTGGCTATTATAAAATCCTCCAACAAAAAAGGCTTAAATCTCCCTTCAAAAGCTGTTCCTTTTCTCTCTATTGCCTCAAACTGCTTATCGCTTAAATAATATTTTTTATCAGCATTATCTTCTAAAATATCTTTAGCATAAAAAAAGAGTTCTTCCTTTTTAATATTTAAATGAGGATATTTATTAATCATAGATACTATAAAAACTCTGTCTCTGTTCTGAGGTATGCCGTATTCTTTGGCATTCATTCTTAATATTTTTGTTTTATATCCTATTTTTCCAAGCAGTTTTATTATTGTGTTTAATTCTTTATCAAATTTTTTACTCATAAGATTAGATACATTTTCTATAATGCTTACAGCAGGTTTTTTATGTTTTAATATTTCATAGCCTTGAAAAAATAAAACACTTTTCTCTCCATTAAATCCTTTCTGTGTTCCTATTACAGATAAATCCTGACATGGAAAACCCCAAGTAAATAAATCAAAATCAGGAAGAGTATTAATATCAATTTTAGTTATATCTCCGTAATTAATATTTTTATCAGCATTATGAAGTATACTGTAGCTTTCAGAAGCATATTTGTCTATTTCAGAGAAGCCTATTAATTCAAAATCTATATTCAAATTCTCTAATGCCTTCTCAAAAGCACCTATACCGCTGAACGCACTGAATAATTTAATCATATAAAAAGCTCCTTACTTTTTACTTTCAAAATAAAACACTACATTTTTATTCATATCAGCTTCTTCTATTCTTTCATACTTTAAGGCTAATCTATAAGCAGAATTGCCTTTAAGCTATTTGACAGTATTTTGTATAGACTTTCTAAAACCTTCAATATCTCTGTTTCTCTTATAATGATTACAGCTAAAACAGCATATTATAAGATTTCCTCTGTCATTAGTTCCTCCAACTGCTAAAGGCACTTTATGATCTATAGTAGCCTTTTTATACTCTAATTCTATCCCGCAGTAAGCACATTTTCCATTCATCTCTTCAAATAATTCTTTTTTATGTTTTAGATAACTATTATCTCTTTTATTAAATCTATTATGTTTCATTTTAATCTCCTTACACTTCAAGCGGTAATTTAGGGCTTTCACAAACTATTATTATATTGAATACCTCGCCGATTTTAGACTGATAATATTCTTTTTTATTAGCCATTTTTCCATAGGCACTTCTTATAGTACAGAAAGGAATATTTTTGTTTCCTAAAAAAATTAATTGAATATATTTGCCTTTTTTAAGTTCATAATAAGAACCGTCCAAAGCCTTAGTAAATGTTTTAAAATTAGTATTAGGATATGGTCTTCTTGAAACATTTTCTAAAGCATCAACTTTCTTAGTAAGAAAATAATATTCATTACTAGGGTTTGCTTTCATATAAAATACTACGGTATCAATAGTATAATCGTCCCAATACGCTATATCTGACATTGAGTTCATAAATATTTTTTTATTTTTTATTTTATTAATTTGCTCAAGTCTTTCTAAAAATGTTTTAGATTTAGAAAAATCTTCAGTAAAATGAAATCTATCATTTATTTTTTTAGCGTAGCAGTAAGGACAGCCTCTAGGACAGCCAACAACAGGATTTATTGTTATGTCGCACCATTCAATATTTTTCATTATGCTATTCTACTTTTTCTTCCCAAATGACAGGCTCGCCAATTAGATACTTATTAATTTTATATAAAGCGTCATTAATTCCATAACTTACTGAGCAAGGAATATGCTCGGCTTTAGTTCTATTGAGTATGTCTTTTTGGTCTTTAGATAGTTTGCCTATTACTGTTTTTAATTCTAAACAGAATGTAGTATCTCTTCTATTAAGCTTTTTTATAGTCAAATCAGGATAGCCTTTTTTTACTCCCTGTTCTCTCATCTTTCTTCTAGTCTTAAAAGATTTTATTCTTATTCCGCTCATAGAAGGCTCACAGATGATATTTTTATCATCAAGATAAGCTATAACTATTTGCTGTATTCTTTCTTCAGATAAATGATTGTTATATCTTTTCTCCTCATCTTTTTCAGCTGAAATATTATTTTTTAATGTTTCAATATCTATATCTCTTATTTCTTCAACTATCTTTTCTAAATTAAAACATTCGTATCTATCAGCAATTGTCATTTTCGCTCTCCTCTATTTTTTTTCACTATTAAAGTACACCATAGATTTGCTTGTCTTTCACTTTTACAGACTATATAAGAATATTTTCCATCTTGATAATAGATATATATTCCACAAGGATTGATACTGCTTTTTTCGATTCTCATAAAATCATCTTTATTAAAAGCAAGCCCTAATTTTTTTATATGAATTAATTTACTCATTTTACTTCTCCTCGCCGTAGGCGGACATTCGTCTTATTTTATATCCTGTATTAAGAATATGACTGCTATTTGCTATATCCGAAGAACATTCACAGCATACAGAAACTAATGTTATTAAACTTCCTATTTGGTAAGCCGCTTCTTTTACGGCTTTGTTTTGATTACAAACTTCGCATTTCATATTTAGCCTCCTAAAATCCAAGCATAATTTTATCTATAGTTACTTTACTATCTATCCATAAACTAACAGGAAATACAACATTTTTTAACTTTTTATCGATATTCTTTATTCTGCTATTTTTTTTCTTATAATATCTTTTATTTCTTATGCCGCTTTTATAATCTGGTAATAAATGTATATCAATATTTGATGTTTTATATTTAGATTTATAAAAATCTTTTATTTCATATACATATTGTGAATATTTATGTTTTAATCCTAACAATTTATTATATTTAATTATTTTCTCTCTTTTTCTTAATATGTTTTTATATCTTTTATTTTCTCTAATTTTTTTCATTATTTATCCTCCTTATTTTCCAAATATATAGCAAACAATACTCCGTAGCCTGCTATATCCAAAATAGTATCTTTTAAATCTTCATCTACCTTATGATCTGCTTTATCTTTTAGATTTTTAAATCTATTTATTTTATCTTCTATCCTCACCAAAGCTATATTTAATCCATATTCATCAAGCGTTTTATCAAAACTGTTTCCATAATCAGTATTTTTCTTTATAAGAAGTTTTTCTAATTCTTCATATTTATTTTTTATATCTTCATACCCTATATAATTATATTGTTTTAATAAAGAAACATTTACAGCATAATGTATTAACTTATTAAGATTATTTTTGACTTTATAATTTCCTTTCAATATTTTATGTTTCAATTTAGTAAAATTAAAAAGCATATTAGAAATACTCTCTTTAATATCTAAATTATATTTTCCCCTACATTTAAGAGAATTAATTTTATTAGTTATAAGCTCTTCTTTATTCATATTTAAATATCCTTTCTTAAACATCATACTGCATTTCGCCGAACTCTTTAAAATCATCAAGTTTGATATTATCAAAGAAGTTCTCATCTATTTTTGTAGTAGAATATTTATAAGTCATATTTCCGTCTAAAAAAGAACTTAAAGAAATAATAGGTATACCCAAAGACATACATATCATTTTTTCAAGCATAGCACCTTTCGATTCATAGCTTTCATTTTCTATATCTATAAGACAATCGCAGTCAACTAATAATTTAATATCATTTTTTAGATACTCTTCCCATATTCCTGTTTTATTAAGATAATCATAATCACAAGGCACTATAACTTCGCATTCTATATTCCTGCTTTTCATAAAATTAGTAACCTTATCCCTTGCCTCATAAAACTCTTGCTTATAATTTTCTCTATTACTAATAGCACCGCTTAAATATACTTTTATTTTTTCCATTTTTATTTTTCCTCCAATTCTATTAAGTTCTTTATGTCTTTGCCTCTCCAATTACCATAAAAATCTCTAAAAGAATCGCAGTCTAAATCTTCAACTTTTAAATTAGCTGCTTCCATATATATGTTATCAGAGATCATCTCTATACATATTTCTTTTGTATTTACCTCTTGCTTTTCCAAGATAGGTATACCGTATTTATTTATGTTCATTCTATCCCCCCAATTATTTGTTTTATTTATTTATTAATTTTCTATAACATTCAGCATGATAAGCTCCTGTAAAATCCAATGGCTTTTGTATAATATAATCACCATTTTTAAAGTTTTTACAGCAGTATTTACAAGGCAAATTATGAACTCTTTTATCAGGATTATATAAACATATATTTTCATTTTGAAATTCTTTATATAATTGTTCTAATGTTTCCATAATTAAAATAAACTCCATTGAATATTTTTATTAATACTCAAAACTATACTTGTTACATTAGTAATTTTGTCTTTTCTTTTTCCTGCCTCAAGCAATACGCCTTGTTCTTTTAATTCATTTATCCTAGCCGATATTGTAGAAGCCTCCATTTTTAGATGATTAGCAATTTCTCTGCATGTAGAAGGTTCTTTTAATTCTCTTATGGCTCTTAATATTTGTCTGTATAAATTAGCTTTCATATCTTTTACAGTAGTGTTATAGCAGTCTTTAGAAGTTTTTCTAACTTTCTTTTTATTAGTCATTAGCTCACTCCTTTAACTGTTTTCATTATTTTTTTACTAATAGCCTTATTCCTTCTTATCTCTTCATAGCTGTCAAACTCAAAAGTATTATCTCCTTCAAAATGTTCATTGCTTGATATTTCATTATGTTTAATTATCTGTTCTACTATGCTTGAATCTTCTTTGAAAATATTATTATGAGTATATATGCTAGGCTCTATGAAATTATTATATGAAGGAGCTACTATTAAACCGCAGACTGCTTTTAAATCTTCAAGAAAATCAAGATAAAATCCGTTATTTGAAAAATCTCTTATATTATCAATACATTTAAGTATTAATTTTAAAGCCTTATATATTTTTCTTTTATTGTTTAAATCAGATAAATATACTGCCAATTTTACAATCAATCTTTCATCTTTATCCTCAAAATATTTATAAGCACTATCAATATCATCTTCAGCATATATACCGTAATTTCTAAGAAGAACATAAAACTGTAAAATTGTCTTTGAATTAAGAGAATTTTCTTCTATGCCGTTTAATAAATTATAAAGCTCTTTTTTATATTTATTTCTATGCTCTCCATAATTAATTTTAGATACTGATATATTTTCTGTACTTTGTGTATCTTTATTGATGCCGTATCTTCCCATTTATTCCTCCTAATATTTAAAATTATCAAATGTAGGATTTGGATAATGCCCTGTGCCTTCAGTAGATATGCCGTCATTTTCTGCCAAATTCATATCTGACAAACGCATTATTACACCATCTAAATAATTAGAAGACCTAAGATAAACATTTTTCTGACAATCTTTGTTTTGAGCGATATATTCCAAAGTCTCAAATATTGCTACTCCGGCATTTACCTTGCGTTTATTAAAAGCATTCTCAAGCCAATTTATTTTATCCGAGCCTATATCTCTTTTGGATAAAGTTTGAATAATATCGTTTACAGCTTTACCGGTAAGAAGCGAATACCAATACAGATAAGCCTGCTTAAAATTATACCAATCCCAATTCGGATAATTCAGAAGTCCGTACGGATTTGTGAAATCATTAGCATTTTTTTCGCACGCAGTATTTGTTAAATTATTTGTTAATGTATCTGTTAAACTATTTGTTAAATTATCTGTATGTGATTTCTGAAAATTACTGCTTCCATTTTGGAAATTTTCTTCTTCCATTTCTGATTTTTCCGAAATGGATTTCTGAAAATTACTATTTCCATTTTGTATATTTCCGCTTTCCTTTTCTGAATTTTCATCTTTCTTATCTTCTTTTTTATAAGGGTTTGCTATAGCTTTTAAATCTTCAGGCTCTTCGCAAAAAGCATACCAGCTAGTTCTATCATAACTATTATCATTATAAACAGCCTTCACTAATACTTTATTATCTATAAGTTTTTTTAAAGCATACTCTATCTGATTTTTAGTCATATACGGAAATAAATCGCATAATGCTTTTACCGATGAATATGTCCAAAACTTACCGTCTCTATAATTTTTAGCATTGGCTTTATTTTTCTTTATCCAAAAAAGAAAATGATTATAAAGAACTGCCTCAGGCATTCCATACTTTTCTGCTATAACTATATTAAATGAATGTTCCATCAGCAAACCTCTACTTTAATACCTGTTCTATCAGAGAAGTTGTTTATTGCTTCTTTTAATTCTACTTGAAGTTCTTTAACTTCTTTTTCTTCTTCAGCATTATTCTCTTTACTCTCATCATCAAATAAACTAGGTTCATCGCTTATAATATGATATTTACTTGAGAAGTATTTATCTTTTACAATTTTTGCTTTTTTCATATATTTTATATCTGAGCCATCTTTATCAGAAAAAAAATCATCTATAACCACCCAATAACCAATAGGTACATTAGTGTATTTTATTCGTGCTGGTTCTTTTTTCTTTGCTGTCTGATATTCTCCAGTCTTTACAAAAAGACTTCTGTCATCTGGCTGATTAGGTATAATAAAAGCTAATTTTAAATCTATAGCTTTTTGAATATCCGCATTTAATATACCGTCCCACTTAAAAGCTATTTCTTCTTTTTGATATTTAATTATTTTATCCATTGACTATCCCCCTAATAATTGTTATATTCTACTATTTTTATCAAATGCCAATATGAAAGCCGTAAGTGCCTCTCCGCCATTTATTATTCCATATTTCTTTTTCACTTCATAAATTGCATCTCCATTTTTATTTTTTTTAGGCTCTTTATTTTTCTGTTCTGCTATATATACAGGCATATTTTTATTTTTTACTTCACTAAGAATCTCTATTAATTCTCCTACTGTTATTGTTGTTATCATTTTTCACTCCTTAAAAAAATGTTTAATCATCAAATGGAGTAGGTATATTACCTAAAAACTTGTTCATATCAGAATATTTATTATTATCAGTTTCATATACCAAAGGAAGCTCATTAATTTTACAGCCTATTTCTTTTGACTTATAAATATTAATTAAGTTTCTTTTTATTATTTTATCTTTTACCATTGATATTATTCTCTTTAATTCTTCCATACTTAAATCTTCAGGCTCTTTGCCTCTCAAAAGTTTTGTTAATTCTTCTTCTCTCATTTACAATTCTCTTTAATATTCATTACTATTAAAATGGTACTTCTTCATCATCTTCTTCACCCAAATAGCCGTCAGCATATCCTCTTATAGGCTCTGATAATTCATCAGGATTTACTTCAGGTCTTAAAGCTATTTTTATTGCCAAATAATCAGGAAGATAACCTATATTATTTTCTCTTATGATAGGATCTTCATTTTTAGGAAGTTTTGATATTTCTGTTATAGCAATGAAGGTTTTATCTGTACCTATATTAGTTAATTTCAAAATACAATTAGCTCCGCATAAACTTTCTGTTCTAAATTTTACTTCTTCTATTTGTCCGGTCTCATTATTTTTCTTTTTTGTCATTAAAGTCATAGTACCATTTTCATTATATCTTTCACCAAATTTGCATTTTCTCCAATTTTCTAGTGTTTTTCTAAACTCTGAATTGGCACTTGATGATAATACAAACTCTTTATGTATTATCATATTCTTACCTTTATATTCTCCTCTTGTATATTTTTGATCTATTTCAAAAATTAAAAATATTCTTCTAGTCCACCTTATTCTTCCATTAAACTCATTTTTATCATATCTTCCGTCTGATGCATTAAGACATACAGCTTTTACATATCCTTCTTTAGGATATTCAAAACTAACATTACTTGTTACTTCCATAATAAATAATTCTCCTTACAAAATATTTTTTTAATATAAAGTTTTTACTTTTTTGAGTTTTAATTTATAGTCTGCTTCTCTAAGTTTTAATTCGCATTCTCTGTGAACAGCATAAGCTCCAACAGTGCCGTCTACATTAAGACTTAAAACTCTAAAGCTTCCTTCTACATTAGCCCCGCATATAGGACATATCAAATGTTTTTTAGGCTTAAAAAAGTTTTTAATAGTTTTTATCATTGAACACCCCCTTAAAAATTATTTTTTATTAATATTCTCTTTCATTCTTTCAGCAATTTTGAAATCTCTTATGTATTTGTATACTGCTTTATACATTGTTTTTTCAGCTTCATTCAAATAGTCAATAAATGATACACTGTCAAGTGTTCCGTTTTTTTCAAAAATACCCACATTATAATTTAATTCTAACCCCTGTTCTTTCCATATCTTAACCATCTCTGAAGTCTTTGCCCCAAGTCCTTCATCAAGTTCCATTTCTACCATCATTATTGACCATTCTATTGGTTTTCTATGTTCCATAGCCATTGTAATACCCCCATTTAATATTCAATTATTAAATATCTGCCTCTTTTTAATATTTTGATAATTGGAAAAATACTATTTCCTTTACGAACTATAACATTAGATGTACTTCCAAACTTAGCTAATTTATTTTTCAAATCAGCTATAGTAATATTTTTCTTTTTATGTTTAGAGTTCTCTAAAATATCAAAATATAAATCACCCCAGTTTTTCACTATTTCAATATTGTTATAGCCCTTAAACTTTATTATTAAATCATCATCATATTTTTTATCTGTTTTTCTATTTCTTCCGTCTTCATTGCTTTATAAGCCTCTTTACTTATTCATTTCATAAATGCAATTAAAATAGCCGTCAAAAAGTGATGTTATTAGACATTGTTCACAGGGTAATATTATTTTCCTGTCTGCATCCTCAAGCAAGAACTCTCCAAAATATTTACAAAAATAGACTTTATCTTTTTCTGTTCCACTTTTATCAATATGCTTACAATCTTCCGCACAGGAAAAAAATCTCTTATTATTCCTTATACCTGCCTTAAAAGTAGATTCAAATTGTTCTTTTTCTTCTTTTTCCATTTTTACTCCTTATATGGATAATATTTAAGACAGCATTCTTCTCCAAACATGGCTTTATTAATCTGCTTATTTAATGCCTCAATATCAATACCTTCTTTTTTTAATGCTTCTTCTATTTTTTCATAAGTGTTTGGTGCTAAATCGGAAGGATAATGTCCATCATCTAAGTATGCATCTACATTGCAGTCTAAATCTTCAATCCCATTTTCAAGAACTCTGCATATATCAAAAGACACTATAATAGGTTCTGCTTCATAATCTAATTCAGGCATTTTTTACTCCTTAAAATAGTTATATTAAGATTTTTTATTCTCTTCTAATAATTCATCTAATAGTTCAATTTGAAGTTCTAAATATCTAATATGCTCCCACTTAGTATCACATCTAGCAGTAGCTGAAGTTCGTTGTGATTTACTAGGATTATTAGAAAGAATTTCTCTTAATTTTTGACTAGACTTTTCTGCCGCTTTTTTCTCCTTTTCTATCATTTTTAATAATTTCTGCTTGTATTCTAACAAAGCAAAATTACATACTTGTTTTTTAGTAGTTTTCCTTTGTTGTTCAAGCATTTTATCATTTACTGAATATTGCCCCATTTTTTTAATCCTTAATTGATTTGAATAATGGAACTATGACTCCAGCACCTGATTCAGTTTTGCTTATTCTGCCAAAATCTACTAATACAATTTTTCCATATTTATCTTTTACACGAACAAGTATTTGAGTATTATCTTCAAATTTTTTTAATTCTTCTTTTAAGTCTTTTACTAACATTCTTTACTCCTTAAAATGATTTCTCTTATCGTAAGTAGTCATATTTAAACTAGCAAATTCCGTTTGACTATATGCCATCAAACATTCTTCACAAGGCTGATAATTATCTTCCTCTCCTTCAATTTCTTTTTCAAAATAGCAGCATTTCATTTTGCCATTTTCTTCTTCAAGATGTTCACAATTATTTGAACAGCCTATATACTTTTTGCCTTTCCTAATTATTATCCAATAACTAGGATTAAATTCTTTTTCCATCTTTACTCCTTGAAAATTATTTTTTATATATTTTTTGTCTTTACAGACTAGACCTGCAATTTTAGAAATATTTAATACATTTGAAACAAAAAAACGCAGACTATTAACTTTTTTAGTTAATAATCTGCGTTCTAATATGTTTTTAGTTCTTTTATCTTTTGAAAAATAGACTTGTTTTTTTAAATTTGAGAAATTAGACTTGTTTGTTTTGAAACAAGTCTAATATAAAAAATTGATAATATTGATTTTATGTAAAATAATTATATAATAAATAAAAAACTTATCAGAATAAAAAATTATAATGACAAACTTCATAAAAAGTGAACTTAAAAATTGGAAAGCTTTAGAAGTATTATGGATTGTAACAGCAAGTGCTATAATACTATCACTTTCTATATATTGGAAAGAAAATATTATAGGCATAGTATCATCAATAAGCGGTATATTATGTGTAATTCTAACAGGTAAAGGAAAATTATCTTCATACATATTTGGAATGATTAATACAATTCTCTATTCGTATATTGCCTTTAATGCCAAATACTACGGTGAGTTTATGCTCAATGTCTTCTATTATATACCTATGAATATAGCCGGATTTATACTTTGGAGCAGAAACTTAAATAACGAAAGCAAAGAAGTTATAAAAACAAAATTAAATGATAAATATAAAATTATAATATTTGCATTGTCTTTCATATCTATATTTATTTACGGACTTATATTAAAAAAATTAGGAGGCTCTCTTCCTTTTGCGGACAGTGCAAGTACAGTATTTGCCATAACGGCACAGATACTATGCATAAAAAGATGTTCTGAACAGTGGATAATGTGGATATTAGTAAACATTTTAAATATTTCTATATGGTATATTAACTTTTCAAACGGAGGAGATAATATAGCAGCTCTGCTTATGTGGAGTGTATATTTAGTTAATGCTATATTTATGCTTATAAAATGGTACAAAGAGGCAAACGGTTTAAAAATTGATAAAGTGAATATTTAATAAAAATAATAAAAAATATTATTCGGAGTTTTTTATGTATAATGTTGGAATGTATGCAGGTTCATTTAATCCTATTCATCTTGGACATGTAAGATGCATAATAGAAGCCGCCAATCAATGCAAAACTCTTTATATAATTCTATGTATTGGAAATAATAGAAATGAAATTGATAGAAAAATAAGATACAGATGGCTTTATCAATTAACTAAACATATAGGAAATGTAAAAATTCTATTTATAGAAGATAATGCGAAAACAAAAGAAGATTATACAGAAGATTTATGGGAAGAGGATTCTATAAAAATTAAAAATGCTATAGGTGAAAAGATTGATGCTGTATTTTTGGGAGATGATTATAAAAATAAAGATTCTTTTTATACAAGGTACTATAAAGAATCAAAGTTAGTATTTATAGAGAGAAATGAAATAAGTTCTACAAAAATTAGAGAAAATGTTTATAAATATTGGGATTATATTCCTAATATAGTAAAGACTTATTATACAAAAAAAGTTCTGCTCTTGGGAAGTGAAAGTACAGGAAAATCAACACTTACAATTAATTTGGCTAATTATTATAATACCAACTATATAAAAGAAGCAGGCAGAGAACTATCAGAAAAATCTGGAACTGATTTGCTTATGCTTTCAGAAGATTTTACAGAAATCCTTTTAACTCATAAGCTAAATGAAATAAAGGCATCAGAACATAGTAATAAAATATTATTTATAGATACTGATGCTGTAATTACAAATTTTTATATGCATTTTTTGAAAGATGAAAATATAATTAATAATGAAATATTAGCAAAAGCGATTATTAATATAAATAAATATGATGCAGTATTATTTTTAGAGCCGGATGTTGATTTTGTTCAGGACGGTGATAGAAGCGAAGTAATAAAAAATAACAGAGAAAAATACAGCAGTCAAATAAAAGATATACTTGATAATCTAAAAATTAAATATTATTCTATAAACGGAGATTATCAGTCAAGATTTGAAAAGGCAGTTTCTATAATAGATAAGTTATTATAAAAGAAATTATATAAAATATTTATATGCATCGAATATAATTTAATTATTAAATATAGATCTATTGTATATATGATACTTTACTTTTATCCGTATTTTAGTATAATAGTTTAGCAAATATTACTTTGTATTATTTAACATGTTTTAATATTAAAATTATAATTAGGAAAATATATAAATGACTTTTGTATCTCCAAAATTTTTATTCTTGCTGCTGACTTTACCTATTATAATATTTTTATATATACAAACAAGAAAAAATCATTCATATTCAGTAAAGCACCCAAGAGTAAGTATGTCTAAAGTATTGAAATCAAGGTACTATGTTAAAGATATACCATTTGCCCTTATAGTTTTAGCTTTATTTTTTTCTATCATAGGTTTAGCTCGTCCTGCAAAAGTTTCTCATTTATCAGATATTAATGGAGAAGGGGTTTATATTTCTCTTGTTGTTGATGTTTCTCCTTCTATGATGGCTGAAGATATGATACCTACAAGATTAGAGGCTTCTAAAAAAACAATGATAGACTTTATAAAAAAAAGAAATTTTGATAAAATAAGTTTAGTAGCTTTTGCATTAAGAGCTTCTGTACTATCACCTGCTACTTTTGATTATACTTCATTAGAAGAAGAAATAAAAAAAATAGAAATAGATGAAGAAGGTTCTACTTCTATAGGACTTGGAATTGCAACTGCTGTTGATATGCTTAGAAGTATTAAGGAGAATAATGAAAAGATTATTATACTTCTTACAGACGGAGAAAATAATTCTGGTGAAATAGATCCTAAATTAGCTTCAGAGATAGCTTCCAATTTCAATATCAAAATATACACAATAGGTATAGGAGACGCTAACGGAAGTCATGCTTGGGTAACTTATGATGATCCCAACTATGGTAAAAGAAGAATAAGAGCGGATTTTACACTTAATGAAGAATCTTTAATAGATATAGCAGCAGCTACAGGCGGAAAATATTTTAATGCTAAAAATGCTTCAGCTTTAGATAATGTTTACAATACAATAGACAGATTAGAGAAAAAACCAATATTAGATGATGATTTAATTCAATATAAAGAATTGTATAAACCATTTATAATAATAGCTTTTCTTTGTTTATGCCTGAGTATTATACTTTCTACAACTAGGTTTTTGATAATACCATAGTTTGATATGTATTACAATTTTTAATTAATACTATATATGATAATAATTTCTATAAAAATTAATAGTTATTCATACTAAATTGTAATAATTATCAAATATTTCCTTGACTATTTATTTTAACTATTATACAATACTCTGATTATATTTTAATAAAGAGGTAAAACTATGGCAGAGATAAAAAATTATTATTTCTCTTCTGAATCGGTAACAGAAGGCCATCCTGATAAGATCTGCGATGCTGTAAGCGATGCAGTCTTAGACGAATGTTTAAAACAAGATCCTAATTCAAGAGTAGCTTGTGAAACTTTAGCAAAAACTGGAATGATTTTAATTGCTGGAGAAATCACTACAAAAGCTAAATTGGATTATCAAAAAATCGCTAGAGATACCGTAAGGCGAATAGGATACACAAGCAGCGAAATGGGTTTTGACGCTGATACTTGTGCAGTAATGGAGGCTATTGCTGAGCAGTCTCCAGATATAGATATGGGTGTTAGTGCTGGTAAAGGATTATTTAATTCTGAATCATCAAATGTTTCTGAAGGTGCAGGCGATCAAGGTATAATGTTCGGTTATGCTATAAATGAAACTGAAACATTTATGCCTTTAACTATATATTTAGCTCATAGATTGGCAGAGCGTTTGGCTAAAGTTAGAAAAGATAAAATAGTTGACTATTTAAGACCAGACGGCAAAAGTCAGGTTACTGTTGAATATAAAGACGGTAAAGCTGCTAGAATAGAAGCGGTTGTTATTTCTACTCAGCATGCTGCAGGCGTTGATCATAAACAAATAGAAACTGACATAAAAAAACATGTTATTAGTGAAATATGCCCAGCTAATATGCTTGATGAAAATACTAAATACTACATTAACCCAACAGGTTCATTTGTAGTAGGCGGTCCTATGGGCGACTGCGGATTAACAGGAAGAAAAATTATTGTAGACAGTTACGGCGGACATGGTGCTCATGGCGGCGGTGCTTTTTCTGGTAAAGACCCTACAAAAGTAGACAGAAGTGCTTGCTATATGGCCAGATATGTTGCTAAAAATATAGTAGCTTCTGGTATAGCTGACAGAGCTTTAGTTCAGTTTGCTTATGCTATAGGTGTTCCTGAGCCTTTATCTGTATATGTTAATACTTTCGGTACAGCAAAAGTACATGATGAAGTATTGGCCAATATAGTTTCTAAAGAGCTTGATTTAACTCCAGCAGGCATAATCAAAAGATTAGATTTAAGAAGACCTATTTATGAAAAAACCACTGCTTACGGACACTTCGGCAGAGAGCTTCCAGAGTTTACTTGGGAAAAAACAGATATAAAAGATTTGTTTGCTAATGCTAAATAATTAATTAAAAAAATAAATTATAAAAAGTTTTAAACATTCAGGGCTTGTTAATATTTTATATTAACGAGCCTTATTTTTATCAAATATAAATTACTGATATTTTTAATATTTTAATATATAATACTTTTCACTAATAAAACAAAAGGCTTAAATAAAATGATACTTAAAGAACTTACAATTCGTTCTTTTAGAAATTACAATGAAAATGTATTTGAATTCTCTGATAAAATAAATGTGCTTTACGGACATAACGGCTGCGGTAAAACTAATATTCTTGAAGCAATATATATGCTTGGAAATGGCGTATCATTTAGAACAAGACTTGACAGAGAACTTGTAAAAAATGGAAATGATAATTATTTTTTGAGAGGAGTTTTCAGAGAAGATGAATTAAATTATGATACGAATATAGAAATAGCATATCAAAAAAAAGTAAAAAATGTATTTATAGATAAAAAAGAAGTGTCTTCAAGAAAAGATTTAATAGGAAGAATACTTTATGTTATATTTCTGCCAAATGATACTGACTTAGTAATAGCAGAGCCTAAATTAAGACGAGATTATTTTAATATGTTAATATCTACAATATCATCAGAATATCTGCTTGCATTAATAAAATATAATAAACTATTAAAAATGAGAAATGTATGTCTAAGCACCAAGCCTAATGAAGCATATATTTATAATAACGATATAGCAAAACTCTCTATTTATATAGCTGGTGAAAATAAAAAATACTCTTCTATTTTAGAAGATAAAATGAATGAAATCTATAAAAATATTTTTAATGGTGAAAACCCTTATGTTATAAAGTATCAGTCTACCATAGAAGACATTTCAAATGAAAATGAATACATAAAAAAACTAGAAACTACCTTAAACGAACAAATAAGAATGCGTACCACATATTTTGGTATACATAGAGCAGAGTATCAATTCTTTTATAAAGACTCCCTTTCAAAAAAATTTTCATCCCAAGGTGAGAAAAGAATGTTTACTCTTATAATGAAACTTGCAAGTGAGAAAATATTATCCGAGTACAGAAAAAAATCTCCTATTCTACTTATTGATGATGCTATGCTTGAGCTTGATAATACAAGACGAGATAATATACTAGAATACATAAAAACATTAGGACAGGTATTTATTACTGTTACAGAAAAAGAGAAAGTAAAAAACTTTGAAAACGGAAAAGTATTTGATATACCAAATATAAGAATGTGAAAATTATAAAAGGTTTCAAAATGAAATATAAGCCTTATGTAAAATAGGAATTGAAAAAGTTAGTGCAAGAAAAAATATTTACTTGGGTGATATTGATACAAGTTTAATTACCGATATGAGTAGATTGTTCAGAAATACAGTTTTGCAGGTTCGACTATAGAAAATAATATTCTTTCTTTGTATATACTAAATTAAAAAATAAATTTTATTATGACTACCCTCCCTTTATATTTTTTTGTTTTAATTAACTATTTTATTTTTATAATATTTATAATTTTATTAGAATTTTTAGCACCCGCCCAAATTGGTTTAAATTTGTTGTATTTTCACCGCACGCAAAACTATATTAAAAGATTAATTTCCTTATTGATACAATTTAAATTTATTATAAAAGCGAATTAAGCGTGCGTTAAAAAAATTATCAAATTTACAAAATTAACTAATTAAAAATTATATCAGCTTTTTTAACAAAAAGTGTCAAAGAGATTTATTTATACTTTACTAACTCTTATAATATGGGATTTTAGATTATATAAATGATTATCTTTTTAAATATTCATCAAAAAGTTTTATTATATCGTCTCTTTTATTTTTTGCTGCTAATCTGTATGCAGTATTTCCATAACTGTTTCTATCAGTAGGATTAGCTCCAGCTTTTAAAAGTTCTTCTATTATATTTATAGGTGTTCCTATGGTTCTGTATATTTTTTTATTTAAATTACTATCCTGAACAGGAGCTTCATATTCATACATTACCGCTCTTATTAAAACAGTATTTCCATTTCTGTCGCGTGCATTAACATCGGCACCAAGTTCTATCACTTTTTTTATTAATTCAAAATCTAATTGCCTTTTTTCTATCAAATACATAAGAAGTGTTTTTCCATCATTTGTACTTGAAGAATTTACATCAGCACCTAAATTTATATATTCATTTAATATTTCCGTAGAATGAGTGCTGTCAAAATTCGTAGATATCACTTGAGAATTATATATAATAGCTTCATTCAAATTACTTGCCCCAGCATTTACTAATTCTTTTATTATATCAATATTAGTTGCCGCAGTTAAAGGCGATTTTCTCTCAGCACCTTTATAATTTCTGTATACTTCTATATACGCCCTTGTGTTAACATTAGCACCTTTATCTATTAAATATTTTACAACCTCTAAATGATTGCCTTCGCATGCAGACACCAATGCTGAATTAAGATCCTTAGCACCTAAATCAATAAGTTTCTCTGCTATATCTAATTGTCCGCCAATAGCCGCATAAGATAATGCAATATTATAATTACTAGCCCCAGATTTCATTATATTCTCTGCTATATCCCAATAACCTTCGGCACATGCAACATAAAAAGCAAAATCAAAATCTTTAGCACCGAAATCAAGAAGTTCCTGAACTATCTCCTTATTACCAAGCTGAGCGGCATACATTAAAGGACTCATACCATAATTTACATTATATAAATCCAAGTTAATGCCTTCTCTTAATAATATTTTTACTTTATCTATATCATTATTTTTTATAGATTCCATTAACTCATCATTCTGAGCAAATGCCAAATTAAATACTATAAATAATAGAATAATTATTTTTTTCATTATAAAATCCAAGTTATAAAATACCGTTTCTATTATCGGAAATAATAAAACTATACTTATAAAATAAAAAATTTGTCAAATTATAAATAAAATCGTATAAATAGTAAACATAACAACAATTATAAATATAATATGTATTGATATTTATTTTTATAGGTTTATAATTTGAATATAGGGGTAGAATTAAATATTTAAGAGGATAAAATTATGGAAATAAGTATTCGTAATAATGCTCCTTATATAAGAAACAATACTAACATAAGAAATAACAGCAGCAATATCAATAATATTGTTCAGGAAGCAAGTCAAAAAACTCCTATAAGTGAAGTAGGAGTATGTAAAACTTGTGCTTCAAGAACATATCAGGACGGCTCTAATGATATAGGAGTATCTTTTAAAAGTCCTACTCGTATAGATCCTTCAAGTGCTCCTTCCCTAGTAGCATCACATGAACAAGAGCATGTTGCAAATAATCAAAGATCTGCTGAAAAAAGCGGCGGTGAGGTAATCTTTCAAAATGTAACATTAACTACTAATATATGCCCAGAATGTAAAAGAGTTTATGTTTCCGGAGGTGTTACAAAAGCAGCAATAGCAAGTTCATCTTCTAAAGGAAATAATTTAGATACTTATGCATAAAAATATTAAAAAGTTCTGTTTTTACGCAAACTTCAAACTATATAATGACTACTAAATTTATATTATAATATATAATTAATAATATCAGTTAGGAGTATAATGTATGAATAAAAGATTTATCATTACTTTAATAATTTCAATAGTTGTATGTCTATTAATAGGTGCTGTGGGAGGACTCAGTGTAAAAGCGGATAATTTTGTTTGGTATGATTCACTTAACAGATCGCCGTTAAATCCGCCAAATATACTATTTCCAATAGCTTGGAGCATTCTTTATATACTGCTTGCCATATCAGTTTCGATTATAATCAATAAAAAACCTACAGACAAAAAAGCTGTTATAATTTTTATAGTGCAATTAATATTAAATTCTCTTTGGACTTTTATTTTCTTCGGATTAAAACAGCCTTTATTCGGTCTTATAGAAATAATGATTTTGGATGTTATGATAATAATAACTATAATAAAATTTAAATCTATTTCAAAAGCAGCTTCTTATCTTCTTGTACCGTATTTAGCATGGTGCTTATTTGCAAGCTATTTGACATTTTATATAGTAACATATAATTAAGCATCAAAAAATAATATACTTTATTTCTACAGTGATTTAAAAATTATTTATGGAATTTTCTATATAAACTTTTTTATACCTATGCTAATAGCATACCTCATTAAATATGCAAAAAAATTATAAATTCATTCTCACTCCCCACCCTATAAATTTTAAAACTTTACTCTGAAATAAACATTTTATTCATACTTATAGCCAATTAAGAAAAAGCACACCCGCCCAAGTGTTTTTTTAATTTGATGTTACAATAGCACGCGGTGAATAAAATTTCAGTTTATAGCAAAAATTAGAACTATTAATTAACTATTATTTTAGTATGAGTTTAACGCGTGTTGAATAAAAACATAATTTCTAAAACTCTATAGTTCTAAAATAAGTTTATTATTTTACCTAAATTGCATAACACTTTTATTTCATACTATCTATATATTCATAAAAAGTATGAGTAAATTCAATATATTAAATCAATAAAATATATTTTTTAACACTTTCATTGATTTTTATTATTTTAAATATAAAATATTTTCATAAAAAATTATTGGAGTATTACAAAAATGAGAGAAATAATCAATTTTAATACCGATTGGAAGTTTTTTAAGGAATGGAATGATAATATAAAAATTGAAAAATTAAACGGAGAAAATATCACATTGCCTCATACAGTTTCTGAAATACCTCTGCATTATTTCAACGAATCAGATACTTGGCTCGTATCAGGATATCAAAATATTTTTCAATACGACAAATCAAAATTAGAAGGCAAGAGAATATTAATTAATTTTGAAGGTGCTATGGCGGCTGCTGAAGTATTTGTCAATGAAAAAAGTTTTGGAGAGCATAAAGGCGGATATTTACCTTTTGTATATGATATCACAGATGAATTAAAAGACGGAGAAAATCTCATAGCTGTAAAACTAGATAGTACGGAAAGAGAAGATATTCCGCCTTTCGGAAATGAAATAGATTATTTATGCTATGGCGGAATATACAGAGAAGTACAAATTATTATTGCTGATAATATATCAATAGAAAATGTTATGCTTACAGGACTTGCTAATCAAAATATAACAGGAAAGATAAGAATAAGAAACAGCAAAAAAGAAAGCATTAAAGAAACAATTTCTATTAATTTATATAATAGAGAATATCATATATGCGAGATAAAAAAAGAAATAACTTTAAAAAAAGGCGAATTATTTACAGATATAACAGTAGATGAACATATAGACTCTGACAGAATAGAATTATGGGATATAGATAATCCGAGACTTTATAGATTGGAAGTATCTATTGCCAGCAATGAAGATAACTTTTCTGTAAAAATCGGATTTAGAGATGCTAAATTTACAGAGAACGGATTTTTCTTAAATGATAGAAGAATAAAGCTTAGAGGATTAAACAGACATCAAAGCTTCCCTTATGTTGGTTATGCTATGCCTGAAAGAATACAAAAGAAAGATGCCGATATATTAAAATTCGACTTAGGACTTAATATAGTTCGTTCTTCGCACTACCCTGCTTCAAGACATTTCTTAGACAGATGCGATGAGATAGGATTAATGGTATTTGAAGAAATTCCTGGCTGGCAGCATATAGGCGATAAAAAATGGCAGAAAGTTTCTGTAGAAAATGTTAAAGATATGATAGAAAGAGATTATCATCATCCTTCCATTATAATATGGGGAGTAAGAATAAATGAAAGTCAGGATAACCATAACTTTTATAAAGAGACTAATAAAACAGCACATGAACTTGATAAAACAAGACAAACAGGCGGAGTAAGATATATAACAGGAAGTGAATTATTAGAAGATGTATACACAGTGAATGATTTTAATTATGACGGTACTGCTGATCCTCTAAAAGCACAGAAATCTGTAACCAAATTAGATAAGAATGTTCCGTATATGATAACAGAATATAACGGACATATGTTCCCTACAAAAATGCAGGACTGTGAAGAAAGATTAATAGAACATACTAAAAGACATTTTGAAATAATTAATGCCGTTGCTATAGATAATCATATCTCAGGTTCTACAGGCTGGTGTACATTTGATTATCATACTCACTATAATTTCGGTTCAGGCGACAGAATATGCTATCATGGCGTTTATGATATGTTTAGAAATCCAAAATTGGCCGCATCAGTATATTCATCACAAACAAACAAAAGAAATAAAATAGTATTAGAACCTATCACTATATATGCCAGAGGAGAAAGAGCTATAGGAGGAATATCTCCTTTGATGGTTGCTACAAATTGTGATTATGTTGAATTATATTACCGAGATGAACTTTTAGCGAAAGAGTATCCTGCAGCAGGAAAGTATCAGGGCTTAAAGCATCCTCCTGTAATAATTACTATGGAAGTTAATATACCAGGTGTAAGTGATATGGGTTGGGGAGATATTAAAATAATAGGATACATAGAAGGAAAAGCAGTTATAGAAAAAAACTATTTGAGTAATCCTACATTTTCAAGTTTAGAGATGTATGCCGATGACTATGAAATCAATGCTATAAGTGAAGGCTCTTCTTGGGATTCTACAAGAATAACTGTAAAAGCAGTTGATGCAATAGGAAACAGACTTCCATATATTAATGAAGCTATTACTATAGAAGTTAAAGGTTCCGGAGAATTAATAGGAAATGATAATCCTGTATTAGAAGGCGGATACTATTCTTTTTGGGTAAAATCAAATAATAAGAAGGGAAGTATAAAAGTTACGGTACAAAATAAAAGGGTTAAAACCTCTTCTATTGAAATAAAAGTAAAATAATAACAAGTATAAAAAAGGGTTTGAAATTGATATTTCAAGCTCTTTTTTTATATAAAGCCATCTTGTTTTATTTGCAATTTATTGTTTAATTATAGTTATAATACTATTTATAGGAAGAATTATGAAAAATGAAGATATGAAAAAACATATAGAAATAATATATGATTTTTGGTATACATCAAATAGATTTTATTATCTATGGGCTAAGCAATATGGAATAACAGATTTAGCTTTATTTACATTATTTATAATTTACAACAGCAAAGAATGCGTACAGAACTCCATTACAGAAAAATTGTCTGTACCAAAACAAACTGTTTGTTCTATATTAGATAACTTTGAAAAGAAAGGATATATTAAGAAAAAAGTTAATCCTAAAGATAAAAGAAATAGACTTATTAGTTTAACAAAAAAGGGAAATACATTTGCCGAGCCTATATTAAAAGAGTTGGAAAAATTGGATATGGCAATGCTTAAATGTCTTACAGAAGATGAGATAAAAAATTATGTTGAATCTCAAAAGAAACTTATAACATTTATGAATAATTATTTTGATAATTAAAATATTGAATTTAATAAAATAATTAATATAATAATTGTATAAATTATTTTAAAGGCGGTTTTATTTTGAAAGTTATACCTTCAGATAGTTTATTAAAAAATAGAAAAGAAAAAGTAAGTGAAAAATTATGTGCAGACTGCAATTCATTATGCTGTCATGATTTAGTAATGGAAATCTCTCCTCCTAAAAATGAAAGCGAACTTAATACATTAAAATGGTATTTGCATTTCAGACATTCATTTATATTTATATATGAGAACACTTGGTATCACATGATAAGAAGCGAATGCAGATATTTAGATAAAAAAACATATTTATGTAAGAATTATGAAAATAGAAATGAAATCTGCTCAAAACACAGCCCACCCAAATGTGAAAGATATGAAGAATGGTATGATGTCATATTTGATGATCAGTATGAATTAGAAAAATATGTATATGAAAATAAGATAATTAAGAAAAAATCTTCCGGTACAAAGAAAAAGGCTGCTAAAAAAACTAAAAAATAGATAAAATATGAAAAAAAAAGCAATAAAAAAAGTTTGTATAACATATCCGCCATTTGAATATAATAATGGATATCCTTTGATGTCCTTAAATAGACAATTTCAATGGTTAAAAAATCCATCATATTCATATCCTATAATACCATCTTATGCCGCCACATTATTAAAGAATAATGGAATTAATGTTGTGTTTTTAGATACAATAGCATCTAATATAACAACTATAGATTGGTTTAATAGTATGGATAATATCTCTCCTGATTTAATATTTTTTGAGGTAAAAACTCCTATAATCAATTATATTTGGGATACAATAGAAGCATTAAAGGAAAGATATAGCAATACTTATATAGTTTTAGGAGGGGATCATGTTACAGCTTTGCCTGAAGAAAGTATGAATAAATCTAAAACTGATTTTGTATTAACAGGCGGAGATTATGACTTTCTTCTTTTGAATTTGGTTAATCATATAAATAATGGTGAGAAACTGAAAAAAGGAATATACTACAGAACTTCAAATGGAAATATTAAAAATACAGGAAAATTTGAACTTGAAGAATCTCTAGACAGACTTCCATTTATAGATAGAAATCTCACAAATTGGAAACTATATTCAAAAATAAATAGGTATTTCAAAAAAACACCCGGAACATCTATAATGTCGGCAAGAGGTTCTATATATAATAACTATAACAGTAATTCTTCAAATATTCTATTTAATAATATAAGAGTTAGAAATCCAATTAATGTAATAGATGAAATAGAATATTTAAATAAAAGATATGGAATAAAAGAAATATTAGACACAAGTGTTTATTTTCCCACAGGAGAATGGCTTTCATTATTCTGCGAAACTATGAAAGAAAGAAAACTCCATAAAAAACTTTATATAGACTGTTATGTTTATCTTGGAATATTAGAATATCAAGACTATAAAATGATGAAAAAATCCGGATTTAAAACAGTTATTTTTAATTTACCTTCAGGAAATTCTAAAACTATTGAGAAACTAGGTATTAATGATAACAAGATAGAAAATATTATAGAATCCATAAAATTAGCAAAGCAAGCAGGTTTATTTGTAGATATAATGGTAAAAATAGGTTATCCTTGGGAAACACCTGAAGATATAAAAAATACATTCAATATTATAAAATATTTAATGTTCAATGGATATATTAATTCTATGAACGCTTCTATTTTTATACCATATCCCGGAACCAAATTATTCAAATATTGCGATGAAAATAATTTGATTAAAACTAAAAATTGGTTTGACTATGATATGAGAAAAAGTATTATGAAGCTGGATATAGATGATGAACAAATATTCAAATACATTGAATCCTTTTATAATTTATCATTTACTCCAAGATATGTTTTTCAGAAAATAAAAAGTATAAGAGATATTTACGATATAAAATACTATATAAAATCGTTTAAAAACATACTTTCATACTACTTAAATGATTAAAAATATACTTGCATTGAAAATGTTTTAATGATATTCTTTTTAAACGGTTTATATATAATGCCATAATTATTGAGGATTAAAGTTTATATGAAAAAAATAATAGTTTTTATATTATCTTTTATTTTTATGCAAAGTAATCTTTTATTTAATGATGTTGTAAATAGCATAGTTGGTATAGTTGGTTCTATGCCCATTACTTATGAAGATTTTTTAAGCAGAAAAACATTTTTGACATTGCAGGCTAGATCTATTGGACAAAAAGTTACTGATGATATGGTTTATAAAGATTTAGTTGAAGAAAGGATAATGTATTTAAAACTTAAAGAAAATAATTATGTCATAGAAGATAATGATGTCAAAAGAAGATTAGAAAGTATTGCAAAACAATATAATATGACTTCAGATCAGTTTGCTAAGCAGCTTATGGCTGAAGGAATATCTTATGAAGAATATAAGAATTCTATAAAAAAACAAATAGCTATGGAAAATTTATATGGACTTGTAGTTAATAACACAGAAATTACTGATAAAGAAGCTGATGAATTCTATAATAATTCTAAAGATAAATCTGCATTTGAAGCTGATACTTTGGTAAAACTTTCTTGGATCTTTTTCAAAGCTGCCACATTTACAGAAAAAGGAGAAAAACAAGAATTAGCAAGTAAAGTAAGAGGAATGGCAGCAAGGGGACAAGATTTTGCTGAATTAGCTAAACAATACAGTGAAGATGAAGCAACAAGAAAAAACGGAGGAGATTTGGGATATAATCTTCTTTATGATGCTGGTAAAAGATCTTTGCCGGCTCAAATAAATGCCGGTCTTAATTTGGCTAAAAGAGGATATAAAGTAGGTACTGTAAGCAGTGTTCGTGAATTAGTTGGAAAAGGATTCTATATAGTAAAAATAATGGCAATAGAAAAGGATATGGAGAGCATAAGAACAAGAGTAAAAAACTATTTAAGCGAGGCTCGTATGAGAGAATCATTCATAAAATGGCTTGACGAAGAAACTAAAAGAGTATCTGTTCAAATTTATAAATAATTGATATACTTAAACAAAAAATTAATTGTAAAATAAATTATTATATGTTATTATTAAAAACAAAAATTGAGAAAATTGTACTATGATTTGGAAAAAGTTTAAATTAAAGAAAATGCTGTTAACAGTTTTTGATAATCTTAAAAAGATTGGAGATTGACTTTCCGTTAATTTCCAATCTTTTTTTTATTTTTAACAAAAATCTAAAAAAAATTTAGAATAATAGGAAGGTGTAATTTGAAACGTTACTTAATACTCGAAGATGCAAGCCATTATGAAGGCATAGCTTTTGGTTCTGATAATTTTAAAGTTGGAGAATTAGTATTTAATACATCTATGACAGGTTATCAGGAAGTATTATCCGATTTATCTTACTGCGGACAAATTACTGTTATGACTTATCCGCTTATAGGAAATTATGGAATAAACAGAGATGATTTTGAAAGTTTGAATCCGGCTATATTTGGATTTGTAGTTAAAGAGGCTTGTAAAAGTCCTAATAACTTCAGGAATGCTGAAACTATAGATGAGTTTTTGAAGCTTAAAAATATTCCGGGTATAGAAAATATAGATACTAGAGCAATAACAAAAAAAATAAGAGAAGCCGGCACTCTTAAAGCTGTAATGAGCGACACTATAGATAATAAAGATGATATAGTAAAAATGCTTAAAGAAACACCATATATAAATGATCATGTAAAAAGAGTTTCTACAAAAAATGCCTTTCCCATTCCTAATAGAGGTAAGAAAGTTGTATTAATAGATTTCGGAGCAAAACTCGGAATAATAAGAGAATTAAGCGAAAGAAATTGCGATTTGATAGTAGTTCCTTATGATACAGATTTCAAAACAATAATGAGTTTAAATCCTGATGGAATAATGCTTTCAAACGGACCGGGAAACCCTAAAGATGTTAAAGAATCTATAAATACAATAAAAGAGCTTATAGGAAAGGTACCAATATTTGGTATATGCTTGGGACATCAGCTTATAAGTTTGGCATGCGGTGCTGATACTATGAAATTAAAATTTGGTCATAGGGGCGGAAATCACCCTGTTAAAGATTTAGAAACCGGAAAAGTAAGCATAACAAGTCAGAATCATAGTTATGCAGTAAAAGCAGAAAGTTTAGCAAATACGGATCTTGTTATGACGCATATATCTTTAAATGACGGAAGCTGTGAGGGAGTTAAGCATAAAAGATATCCTGTATTTTCTGTTCAGTATCACCCTGAATCTAGTCCGGGACCTGAAGACAGTAAATATTTATTTGATAATTTTATTGAAATGATAAACAACAATTATGGAGAAAAAAATGCCTAAAAGAACAGATATAAAAAAAATATTAGTTATTGGGTCAGGACCTATTATTATAGGACAGGCTGCTGAATTTGATTATGCAGGTACGCAGGCATGCCAATCTTTAAGAGAAGAAGGATATGAGGTTGTACTTATAAATTCTAATCCTGCTACTATAATGACTGATGCTGCTGTTGCTGATAAAGTTTATATTGAGCCTATTAATTTGGATTTCGCTAAAAGAATAATATATAAAGAAAGACCTGATGCTGTATTAGGTTCTCTTGGAGGTCAGACAGGATTAAATTTGGTTGTTGAACTTGCTGAGAGCGGAATATTAGATGAATATGATGTTGAAATATTGGGTACAGATTTGAATGCTATAAATTGTGCTGAAGACAGGGAACTTTTTAAAAATCTTATGAATGATATTAATGAACCTGTTCCTGAAAGTATGATAGTTCATAGTGTTGAAGAAGCTATTGAATTTGCAAATAAAATAGGCTATCACTTGGTGGTTCGTCCTGCTTATACTCTCGGAGGAACAGGAGGCGGATTTGCACGCAATGAAAGAGAATTAATAGAAATATGTGAAACAGGTTTAAAAATTAGTCCCGTACATGAATGCTTAGTTGAAAAGAGTATCGCAGGTTATAAAGAAATAGAATATGAAGTAATAAGAGATAACAATGATAACGCTATAGTAGTATGCAATATGGAAAATGTTGATCCTGTTGGAATACATACAGGAGACAGTATAGTAGTTGCTCCTTGTCAGACTTTAAGCGACAGAGAAAATCAAATGCTTAGAAATGTCAGTCTTAAAATAATAAGAGCTTTGAAAATATGCGGCGGATGCAATGTACAGTTGGCATTAGATCCTAATAGCTTTAAATATTATATAATAGAAGTTAATCCTAGAGTATCTCGTTCCAGTGCTTTGGCTAGTAAAGCTACGGGTTATCCTATTGCTAAAATCAGTGCCAAAATAGCAGTTGGTATGACTTTAGATGAAATAATTAATCCAATAACTAAAAAAAGTTTTGCATGTTTTGAGCCTTCTATTGATTATGTAGTTACAAAATTCCCAAGACTTCCATTCGATAAATTTCCTAATGCAGACAGACAGCTTGGTACTCAGATGAAAGCTACAGGCGAAGTTATGAGTATAGGAAGAAATTTTGAAGAGTCATTTTTAAAAGCTGTACGCTCTCTTGAAATAAAATGCGATCATATAATACATAATGATGTTTCTAATTATACCACTAAAAAATTATGGGAGCGTATAGAATTAAGAGATGATTTAAGAATATTTATTATAGCTGAACTTCTAAGACGAAAAGAAGATATAAAAGATATTATATATATTACTCATATAGATAAATTCTTTTTAGACAAAATAAAAAATATAATTGCATTAGAAGAAAAATTATACAAAAATAAAATGGATATAGAAGTTTTAAAAGAATGCAAGGAGAGAGGATTTTCTGATAGTTATATATCTAAAGTTTGGGAAACTGAAGAAATGCATATATACAAATTAAGACATGAAAATAATATAATTCCTGTATATAAAATGGTTGACACTTGTGCAGGAGAGTTTGAAAGCGAGACTCCTTATTTCTATTCTACTTATGAAAAAGAAAATGAATCTTTTAAAAGCGGAAAGGAAAGCATAATAGTTCTAGGTTCAGGACCTATAAGAATAGGACAAGGTGTGGAGTTTGATTATTCTACAGTTCATTGTGTTATGACTATAAGAGAAGCCGGATATGAAGCTATAGTAATAAATAATAATCCTGAAACTGTATCAACTGATTTTTCTATATCCGATAAACTTTATTTTGAACCTTTAACTATAGAAGATGTTATGCATATAATAGAGCTTGAAAAACCTAAAGGTGTTATAGTACAGTTTGGCGGACAAACTGCTATTAACTTGGCAGAAAAACTAGTTATGCATGGAGTTAATATATTAGGCACTTCTTTAGAAAATATCAATAAGGCTGAAGACAGACATGAATTTGAAGAGATGTTAAAAACTCTTAATATACCTCAGCCTAAAGGTGAAACTGCTATAACTGTTGATGAGGCTTTAGTAATAGCAAATAATATAGGCTATCCTGTTTTAGTTCGTCCTAGCTATGTACTTGGAGGAAGAGCTATGGAGATAGTGGATAATGATTCATCTTTAAAAATTTATATGGAAACTGCTGTAAAAGAAGTAAGCAATAAAGCTCCTATATTAATTGATAAGTATGTTATAGGAAAGGAAATAGAAATTGATGCTATTGCCGACAGTGAGAATAATATATTTATTCCGGGAATTATGGAGCATATAGAAAGAGCAGGAATTCATTCCGGTGATTCTATAAGCGTATACCCTACTCAAACAATATCAAATAAAGTAAAAGAAACTATTATTGATTATACTAAAAGAATAGGTATAGGATTTAATTTCATAGGGCTTTACAATATACAATTTATAGTTGATAAAAATGATAATGTTTATGTACTTGAAGTGAATCCTAGAAGCAGCAGAACAGTACCTTTCTTAAGCAAAATAACTAATATACCAATGGCTAATGCGGCAACTATGTGCATAATTGGAAAATCATTAAAAGAGCAAGGATACAATAGTTTATATAAGGAAGAATCTAATAAGGTATTTGTTAAAGCTCCTGTATTTTCTTTTGCTAAATTAAGAAAGGTAGATACTATACTAGGACCTGAAATGAAAAGTACAGGCGAGGCATTAGGTTTTGATTTTAATTTTGAAAAAGCATTATACAAAGCATTAATAGCAAGCGGACTTAGAATACCTTTACAGGGAAATGTACTTCTCACTATTTCAGATAATCATAAAATTGAAATACTTGATTTGGCAAAGAGATTTTCTAATATAGGCTACGGAATATATGCTACAAAAGGAACTGCTAATTTCTTAAGAGAAAAAGGACTCTATGTTAAAGAAGTATCAAAAATTTATGAAGAAGGTTTAGAAAATATAATAGACACTATAAGACTTGGTAAAGTGGACTATGTTATAAATACAATAGAAAGCAATAGCCAAACACATTCAGATAGTTTAGAATTAAGAAGGGCTTCTGCTGAAAATAATATATCATGTATTACATCATTAGATACGGCTTATGCTTTACTTAAAGTTATAGAATCTATGAATTTCACTATAATGGATTTATCTAATATTTAAAAAATAAAAAACTATGTATTTGTTATCAATACAAAAACAAATACATAGTTTAAAATTCATTTTAAATAAAATTAATTTTTAGTATAAATTTTACCGCCATGACGCTCTTTTATCTTAGTTACAGTATCAGCCATCATATTAACAGAAGCCATAATCTCTTCAAAAGTATCAGGTTTTATAGACTGAGCCCCGTCGCATAAAGCATGTTCCGGATCATTATGAACTTCTATTATCATACCATCAGCACCGGCAGCTAGAGCAGCTAGAGTGAGAGGAAGCGCCATCCAAGCCTTACCGCTTGCATGTGAAGGATCCCCTATTACAGGCAAATGGCTCATTCTTTTTATTATAGGTATTGCAGAAACATCGAAAGTATTTCTAGTATAAGTTTCAAAAGTTCTTATACCTCTTTCACATAATACCACATTGCTGTTTCCTTTATCGAGTATATATTCAGCACTCATAAGCCATTCTTCCATAGTATTAGCTAAACCTCTTTTTAGAAGTATAGGTTTCTTTAATTTACCTACTTCTTTTAAAAGCTCGAAGTTCTGCATATTTCTAGCCCCAATCTGAATCATGTCAACTGTATTTTCAAACTCCTCTAAATGTCTTATAGATACAATTTCACTTACTATAGGAATGCCGACCTCTTCTCTAGCCAATTTTAATATTTTAAGTCCATCTAAAGCAAGACCTTGGAAAGCATAAGGCGAAGTTCTAGGTTTGAAAGCCCCTCCTCTAAGTATTGAAGCACCTGCCGCTTTTACGCTTTTAGCAATATTAATAACCTGATCTTCACTCTCAACAGAACAAGGACCTGCTATTATAACAGGTTTTTCAGCTCCTATTTTTACCCCGCTCACATCAACAATAGTGTCTTCTTTTTTGAAAGCTCTGTTTGCTCTTTTGAAAGGTTCCTGAACTTTTAAAACTCTTGCAACACCTGGTAAAGTAGCCATTAATTCTCTGTCAACCTTAGAAGTATCCCCTACTATACCTATAACAGTACAGTCAACTCCTACTATCTTATTAGTACCAAGTCCTGCTTCTATAAGCCTGTCTGTTATATTATTAATATGTTCTTCTTTAGCATTTGGTTTCATTACAATAATCATAGTAATTATCTCCTCGAGTTTAAAATATTATGTTAAGTATGATTGCTTTATATTATGTTTTCTTTGAATTAAAAAATTCAATTTATATATTTTGTTTGTTGTAAAAAATAGAATATTCCGGCGTTTTAAACGCCAAAAAAGAATGATAAGCAAAAGAAGTTATTGCTGATAGAGTTAATAAAAATTCTGCATTTCATAATTGTTTATTATATATCAATATGAATAAAAGTCAAGAAAAAATACTTATAATTATAATTTTATATAAAATAACATCATATAATTAAATAAATTCATTGATTTTATTATAAAATATTATAGAATAAGCAAGGTATATCTAAAATAATTTTTAAGGCGGTATATTATGAAATTAAATAAATATATGGTTTCACCATCGGTACCAAAAGAATTGGAGCCACTTATAGAAATTACTAAAAACTTTTGGTGGTGCTGGAATCAGAAAGCAATAACTTTATTGAGAACGATAGATATTGATAATTGGGATAAAAGAGATCATAACCCTATAAGAGTTTTAGGCGAATCTTTACAAGAGCGTTTTGATGCTATGCTTCAAGATGATGCTGCTATGATGAATTTAGCTGAAGTTTACGATGAGTTTAAAACTTACATGAATCAGGAAACTTGGTATAATAGTTTAGATGAAAGTAAAAAAACTAAAAACGAAAAAATAGCTTATTTTTCTTTTGAATACGGACTTCATGAATCTTTGCCTAACTATTCAGGCGGTCTTGGTATATTATCAGGAGATCACTTAAAATCTGCAAGTGATTTAGGTTTGCCTTTGGTAGCAATGGGACTACTATACAGAAAGGGATATTTCAGACAATATTTAAATGCTGACGGCTGGCAGCAGGAATATGATATAGAAAATGATTTCTTTAACTTAGCTTTAGAAAAAGTTTTAGATAAAAACGGCGAAACTATGAAGGTAGATGTAGATTTACCCGGAAGAAAAGTTTATGCTCAGATATGGAAAGCTAATGTAGGAAGAATTGAACTTTACTATTTGGATGCCAATATAGAAGAAAACAGCGTTGAAGATAGAGATATTACAGCTCAGCTTTACGGCGGTAACTTAGAAACTAGGATACAGCAGGAAATACTTCTTGGTATTGGAGGAGTTAAGGCATTAGATAAATTAGGAATTAAACCTACAATATATCATATGAATGAAGGTCATAGTGCTTTTCTTTCTTTAGAGAGAATAAGACAATTAATGGAAAATAATAATTTAGATAAAGAAACAGCAAGAGAGGTAGTTTACAGTTCTAATATATTTACTACTCACACTCCTGTACCTGCCGGTAATGATATATTCCCTATAGATATGATACAAAAATACTTTACAGAATATGTTAAGCATATCAATATGTCTATGGACGAGTTCATAAGACTAGGAAGAATTAATCCTGATGATCAAAAAGAAAGTTTCTGTATGACAGTGCTTGCTCTTAATTTATCAGCTGAAAATAACGGAGTAAGCGAACTTCATGGACAGGTATCAAGAAATATGTGGAAAGATATATGGAGAGGCGTTCCTGTTAATGAGCTTCCTATAGATTCTATTACTAACGGAATTCACACTTTAAGCTGGATATCTTTTGATATGCAGAACCTACTTGACAGATATTTAGGACCTCGTTGGAGAACTAAACCATTAGAGTATGAAATCTGGGAAAGAGTACAAAAAATACCTGATGCCGAACTTTGGAGAACACATGAAAGAAGAAAAGAGAGACTTATTGACTTCTGCCGTGAAAGATTAAAAACTCAGATTACAAACAGAGGCTTCACAAAAAAAGAAATAGAACATGCTGAACAAATACTTTCTCCTGAAGCTTTAACTATAGGTTTTGCAAGGAGATTTGCCACTTACAAAAGAGGAACATTACTTTTCAAAGATTTAGAAAGATTAAAGAAAATTGTTTCTAATTCTGAAAGACCTGTACAAATAATATTTGCCGGTAAAGCTCACCCGCATGATAATGGCGGTAAAGAATTAATAAGAAATATTGCAGAAATCTGCAGAAGAGAAGATTTCAGAGATCATATAGTATTTATAGAAGATTATGATATAAATGTAGCCAGATATATGGTTCAAGGTGTAGATGTATGGCTTAACAACCCTAGAAGACCTTTAGAGGCAAGCGGTACAAGCGGCATGAAAGTTCCGCCAAACGGAGGATTAAACTTCAGCGTATTAGACGGATGGTGGGATGAAGCTTATGACGGACAAAATGGCTGGGCTATAGGTAACAGAGAAGAATATACAGATTTAGAATATCAAGATGAAGTTGAAAGCAAAGCTCTTTATAATGTATTGGAAAATGAGATAATACCTCTATTCTATGAAAGAGGAAGAGACAATATACCTAGACAATGGGTTGCTGCTATGAAATGGAGTATGCAGACTGTTTGTCCTGTATTCTCTACAAATAGAATGGTTGCTGATTACTTTAACAAATTCTACAATAATGCAAGTAAAAGATTCTTCAATATGACAGAAAATGAATTTGATAAAGCTAAAAATCTAAAAAATTGGAAAAATGATATTATTTCAAAATGGTCTAAAGTTTCATTTGAAAATACAATTTCTGAAATGCCTTCAAGAAACTTAAAAGTTGGAAGTAAATTTGAAGTTAAAACTATAGTTAATCTTGGAGATATAGCTCCTGACTCTGTAAGAATAGAACTTTATTATGGTAAGTTAAGTATGAAAGAAGATATCATAGATCCTATTACAGTTGAAATGAAACATTCTTCTGATTTAGGAAACGGAAGACATTCTTTCTCAGGTACTTTAGAATGTACTAATAGCGGACAAAGCGGTTATGCTATAAGAATGTATCCATATCATAAGGACTTAAGTTATAAATTTGATATGAAACTTATAATATGGAGTTAATACTCAAAGGATAACTTATATAAAATATTAGGCTTAGACTTTTATAAGTTTAAGCCTTTTTATTATTAAAATTATTGACCTTTTATAATGAAAAGATAATCCTGATAGAAATTGGCAGTTAAATACATCTTTATTTTAAATGGTACATATTCAAGCTGAGGCTCATAATTACAGTATCTGCTTTATACTCTTATACTTGGTATAGTAGTTTTAATCCTACAGGAAGTGAATCAGAATCATTTATTATATTTTTATTATAAAGTATATAACAAAAATTTCTTTCTCTATATATAAATATATAAGATGATATTTTTAATAAAGTACATCCTCTTCTTACAGTATAATATCTGGGAAGCAAATCCATTGTTATATAATATCTTCTATCTATATAAATTTATTATAAGGGTGAATTTAATATTGAAGACATAATAGAAGTCCTAGAGTAGTTTATTACTATTGATAAAATTCTAAAAAACAGTATTATTGTTATTATATAAATATAATATTGACTTTTAATATTATAGAATGTATTATTTAATAAATCTTATAAGGAGTATTATTATTATGAGAAATATTTTTATTTCTGCAGCTATTATCCTATCATTATTAATGATAGGATGTCAAAAAAGCAACAATCTAAATTACATTTTTGCTACAGGAGGAACTAGCGGTACTTACTATTCATTTGGCGGAAGTATAGCAAGTATATGGAATGCTAATATCGAAGGAATGAATGTTACTGCTCAGTCAACAGGAGCTTCTGCTGAAAATTTAAGACTTCTTAACAGACATGAAGCTGACTTTGCATTTGCACAAAATGATGTTATGGACTATGCTTATAACGGTACAGATATATTCGCAGGAGAGGTATTAACTAATTTCTCTGCTATGCTTACATTATACCCAGAGATAGTACAAATAGCTGCTACAAAATCAAGCGGCATAAAAACAATAGCTGATATGAAAGGTAAAAGAGTATCCGTAGGTGATGCCGGAAGCGGTGTTGAGTTTAATGCTAAACAAATATTAGAAGCTTATGGATTAACTTTTGACGATATAAACAAATCAAATCTTTCATTTAAAGAATCAAGCGACGGGCTTCAAAATGGAACATTAGATGCTTGTTTTATAGTTGCTGGAATACCTAATGCTGCTTTGCAGGAATTATCTTTATCAAGCGATATAGTATTAGTTTCTTTGGAGCAGACTCAGGTAGATGAAATGCTTAATAAATATAAATATTATACAGAAATAACAATACCTGCAAATACTTATAATAATGTTAATACTGATACTAAAGCTATAGCAGTAAAAGCAACTATTGCTGTTAATAACAATATACCTGAAGATGTTGTTTATAATTTAATGAAAACATTATTTGATAAAAAAGATGATTTAGCAACTGCTCATGCTAAAGGTGAAGAATTAAATATTGAAGATGCTTATAAAGGTATATCTATACCATTCCATCCCGGTGCTTTAAAATATTATCAAGAATTGGGATATAATATACAATAATTATAAATATGTTGGTGTATTCATATTATTTATATTAATTAAAATGAATACACCAAATAATTATTCGAAAAAATAATATATATATGTTAAAGAAAATTATTACATGTATATCTGTTATAATCATAATAATTATTGCTTTATTATTTGTGCCTCTATTTCCAAGACTTGTATTAAATAGTGTTAAAAATAATAAAGTTAATTTTATATTTAATATTGATAAAAAAGAGTTTCTAATTTCATATACCCATTCTGTAAATAAAGGAAGAATTAGAGATTACTACATTATAAATGATAACAATGATATAGTGCTGGAGAAAACAAGATTTGTTTCTTATGGCGCTGGTATGTCTGATCCTCAGGGTGATGAACATATAATTATTACAAATGATTACATAGAAATAAATAATATTAATAAAGTAATAAAAGATTTATATTTATTTGTAGGTATTGTAGCGGATCACAGAATAGAATTTGATGGAAAAGAAATAGAATTAAATACACTATTCAAACCTCAAATAAATATAAAAATACAATATAAAAAAGTTTCATTATTTGAAATGATTACAAGTGTAAGGAGAAAACAATGAAAGATAAAAAAGATATTCATATTCCAACAGTCGAAGAAATTGATGATTATATGAGCAAATACGACAGTGAATCAAGATACAGAAGATATAATGATTGGAAAAAATATTTAATCATAGCAATATCAGTAATATTCTGCTTATTTCAATTATATTCGATACTTTCTGGAAGAATTACTGCTCAGGTTGTAAGGGCTACACACTTAGCATTTGTTATGCTATTAGCCTATTTACTTTTCCCAATGAAAAAAGATATGCCTAAGGATAAACTTCCTTGTTATGATGTTATACTTGCTATAATAGGAGCTGCTTCTTGGGGGTATATTGTAATTAATTTTGAATCAATAGTAAGAAGAGCCGGAATATATACAACAACAGATATTATAATTGGTATAATAGGCATACTTCTTGTATTTGAAGCCTGCAGAAGAATAGTAGGTCTTCCTATTCTTGTAATATCAATAGTTTTTATTGTATATGCATTATTCGGAGCTTATGCACCCGGTTTTTTAAATCATAGAGGATATTCTCTTCAAAGATTGGTTTCACATTTATTTTATAATACAGAAGGTATAATGGGTACTCCTATAGGAGCATCGGCTACATTTATATTCTTATTTATATTCTTTGGAGCATTGCTTGATAAAACAGGAATAGGTCAGTTTTTTATAGATATATGTAATGCCATAGCAGGAGGTTTTGACGGAGGTCCTGCAAAAGTAGCTGTACTTACAAGTGCAATGTTTGGTACTGTTTCTGGAAGTTCTGTTTCTAATACTGTAGGTACAGGAAGTTTTACAATACCTATGATGAAATCTTTAGGGTACAGAGGCGAATTTGCAGGTGCTGTTGAGGCTTCTGCTTCTACAGGAGGGCAGTTAATGCCTCCTATAATGGGTGCTGCTTCTTTCTTAATGGCTGAAAGTTTAGGGATACCTTATATGCAGGTTGCTAAGGCTGCTATCATTCCGGCTATACTTTATTTTACAGGTATATTTATAATGGTGCATTTAGAGGCTAAAAAAACAGGGCTTAAAGGTTTATCAAGAGATTCTCTTCCTAAAATGGGTGAGCTTTTAATGAAGAAGGGATATTTAGTTGTTCCGCTTCTTACTATAATATATTTTTTCGTACTTGGTAAAACAGCAATTTATGCAGGATTAATGGGTATTATTGCTGCTGCTTTAGTTGCTGTTATTAATTCTATAGTAGACATCATAATGAAAAGAAAAGTTAGTTTCGGACTTAATGATTTAATAGATGTTTTTGTTAATGCTGCTAGAAATATCATAAGCGTTGCTATTGCCTGTGCTATGGCTGGTATTATAATAGGAGTTATTACTTTAACAGGATTAGGTTTAAAAATAGGGGCAGGTTTAATATCAATATCCGGAGGAATACCTATACTTTTATTGTTCCTAACTATGATAAGTTCTATTATATTAGGTATGGGAGTGCCTACTACTGCTAATTATCTTATTACTTCTACAATAGCTGCTAGTGCTATAATAGGTTTAGGTTATGAACCTTTAGCTGCTCATATGTTTGTATTCTATTTTGGTATTATAGCCGATGTTACTCCTCCTGTTGCTTTAGCTGCTATGGCTGGTGCTGCTATCGCTAAATCCGATCCTCTTAAAACAGGAATAGAAGCTACAAAACTTTCTATAGGTGCTTTTATTATACCTTATATGTTTATATTTAATCCAGACATACTTATGATTAATACTACAATTTCTGATGTTATACCTATTTTAATAACTTCTCTTATAGGTATGTTCGGAGTATCTGCTGGATTAGAAGGATATGTCTTTAGAAAATGCAAAGCGTATGAGAGAATATTATTTATTATAGCAGGGCTTCTTTCTATATATCCTGAATTTTATACTGATATTATAGGAATAGCTATTATCGCTATATTAGTTATTGTACAGATAGCAACAAAAAATAAAAGAAATACTCCTGCTGCTGCTTAATAATATCAAAACTTAAAAATAATAATAATGAGGAAGCTTTAATATTTATAATGCTTCCTCATTTTTTATATATTGATTTTGAAATAAGTATAATATTTACTGCTATTAAAAAATATGTTATTATATTTTCTAATATAAGCAGGAGAAATATATTAATGGAAATAGAAATAGTAGAAAAAAAAGATTTTGAAGTAATTGGGAAAGTAGCTGAGGGTGAAAGTGAAAAACACTCTCAGTGGGTTCTTCCTCTTTGGCAGAATTTTAATAAAAATATTAAAGAAATTATAAATTTAGTAAAAGTTGATGAAAATAATAATTTAGCTGGTATATGGGGAATTATGAATGATATTGATGATACTTTTGCTCCTTGGGGTGAAATGGGTAAATATATGGCAGGTGTAGAAGTAAAAGAAAATTCTGCTGTACCTGAAGGCTGGGTAAAATGGAATATTAAAGGCGGAAAGTTCATAAAAGTAAAATGCAATATAGAAAATTACAGCAAAATATTTACAAAGATAGTTGAAGATTATGCTCCTAAAAATGGATATGTAATAGTTGAAAATGTAATGGAATACTATATACCTAACAGCAAAGATTTTTACTTATTTTTTAAAATTAAAAATTAGGATTATTTTAAGGATATTAATATGCTTGATAAATTAGTAATAGCAACATCAAATAAACATAAATTAAAAGAAATAGAATCCATATTTAAGGGAAGTGTAATAAAAGAAATATTATCAATGCCTTCTGATATAGGTGAAATAATAGAAGATGGAAATACCTTTATAGAAAACTCTTTTATAAAGGCTAAAGCGGTATACTATCATACTAAACTTCCATCTTTAGCAGATGATTCCGGACTTTGTGTTAATGCACTGGGAGGAAAACCCGGAATACATTCTGCAAGATACGGCGGAGAGAGTTTAGGATATAAAGAGAAAATGCAGATGCTTTTAAATGAACTAAAAAATAAGGATGACAGAAGTGCATATTTTATAACATCAGCTGTATGCATATTAGATGATAATTATTATATAGCAGTTGAAGGAAGAGTTGATGGAAAAATAATAGAAAACAAAAGAGGTTTTGAAGGTTTCGGATATGATCCTATATTTCAGCCTGATGGATATAATATTACTTATGCTGAAATGAGTCTTGAAGAAAAAAATTCTATGAGTCATAGAGCATTGGCTATGAAAAAAATAAAAAATATTTTATACGGCATTTATCATTTTTAACATGAGGGTATAATATTGAAGCATATTACTGAAATAAAATCTAAAAATAAAAAAGATATAATAAAACTTTTATATAAAAAAAATATTATGTCTAAAAAACGAATAGCAGCAGAATTAGAGTTATCTCCTTCTGTTATTACTAAACTATGCTCAGAATTAATTAAAGAAAATATATTAGTAGAAATGAATAGAATAGACAGTAAAAAATTAGGAAGAAAAGAAGTAGAGATAAAAATAAATCCAAATTATAAAAAATGCATAGGCATAACTATAAATCATATATCAACGGATATTTTACTTGTAGATATGCAGTTTCAAGTTATAGAAAAGGTATCTTTCAAAACAAGTACAAATTATGAAAATGATTTATTAAAAATAGTTAGTACAGTACAAGAAATCATATATAACTATTCACTTAATAATAAAGATATTCTTGGTATAGGAATAAGTATAAAAGGCAATACTGACGGCATATATTCATATTCAGGTATTTGGGGTATAAAAGTGAACATAAAAGATTATATAGAAAATAATTTAAATATACCAACAGTTATAGATAATGGTATAAGATGCAGTGCTTTACTTGAACAATTATATTCCAATGAAGATAATTTCATGTTCATTAAATATATGGAGCCTGGAATTGGAGGTGCTGTAATATTAAATGGAAGTATAAAACGAGGAGAAAATAATTTAATAATGGATTTTGGACATATGATAATCGATACAAATTTAGATTATTGCCATATTTGTAAAAGGAAAGGCTGCTTAGAAAGTGTTATATCCATTGAAAAAATTCTAATTAATATAAAAAATAATTTCTCTAAAGACTTCTGTCCTGTACTATGGGAAATATGCAGCGGAGATTTGAACAACATCAATATCTCAAATATAATAAAAGCAGCAGATAATGGCTGTATAAATATTAATAATATATTCAAAAAAAATGCTCAGTATTTTGCATTATGTTTAATAAATACATATTCTATTATGGATGTAAATAAGATAATAATTATAGGAGATTTATTCTCTTCAAAACGTTTTGTATCATATTTCAAAACTGCTGTTGAAGAATACCAATTAACAGATATTTATGATAAAATAGAAATGCACTTTCATGAAAATGTCCTGCTTTCTCCTATAGCTTTGCTTTTAAATGAGTATTTATTTTAACTGGGTATATCTATATTATATATACCCAATTAAAAATAATATATTTATTTTTTTTCATCATTTAATATTTTTTTTCTAACCGCATTAATCATAGGAAGCCCTGTATCATAATCAAGCTGACGAGATTCATTTTCTTCATTTTCTCTCTGTCTTGTATATCCGTCATTATTCCAATTAGGTACTTTATCTTTTCTCCAAGATCTTGCAGCCCACTGATATCCTCTGTATAAATCTCTTGTTCTGTTCATATTATCCAAAAGTTTGTCATGTAATTTATTTCTAACCTCTTTATAGTTTTCATCATTTATAAGATTATTAACTTCATAAGGATCTTTCTCTAAATCATAAAACTCATCACTATCCAATAAATTAATAACAAGTTTATATCTGTCATCAACTACCGCCCTCATCATTTGAAGTCCGCCGAAACCATCATGATCCACTTCATACCTTGTAAACTCTAAAAATACCTCATCATTTATCCTCACATTAGGATCTTCAATTTGCTTTAACATACTTTTTCCTTCAAATGCTTTAGGTATTTTAACACTCATATAATCTAGTATAGTAGGTGCTAAATCTATATGAGATGCAGGATATGATACTGTTTTTCCCTTTTCATTATATTTAATTATAAGAGGTATATTCGCTATTTCTTTATAAGCACATGCATTTTTCATTTGCAGTTTATGAGCACCAAGCATATCTCCATGATCCGATGTAAATATAATCATAGCATCAGAAGCTATTTCATTTACTTTATCAATAACCCTCCCTATTTCATAATCTACAAAAGAATTACATCCTAAAAATAGAGCTAATTGTTTAGAAGGCTTATTTATTTCATTGGCTTTTTGATTCAAAGCCTCTCCAGCCCATAATCTTTGCATAAGAGGTTTATTCTCTAAATTATCATTAAAAACGGTATCATCATCAAATTTAAATCCCTCATACATTGTATTATATGGTGCTGGGCATAAACAAGGTCCATGCGGTTCGTCATAAGATACTACCAAAAGAAAATCCTCATCTTTATGCTCATCTAAAAATTTCAAAGCTCTATTAGAACATCTATGTGCATAAGTGAAATCTTCTTTCATATCATCATTGTAGGAGGTTTCAGACTGTCTGGATTTTATTCTATCTTCTTCACTTAGTTCATCAAGATAATTTTTCATATCATACCAATAATTTTTATCCCATCCATCAGGACAAACCCCATATCCGAAATAATCTCCTCCATCAAGATGCCATTTACCTATATATCCGCAATGTATATCATTAGAAGTCAATATCTGTCCTATACTTTTTACTCCCTCCCTTAAAGAAACACAGTTTGTAACCATTCCATTAGTATGAGGAAAAGTACCTGTAAATATGGCAGATCTAGCCGGACCGCATACAGGCTGACATGTATAAGCATTTTCATATTTTATGCCATTTTCTGCTAATTTATCTAAATTAGGAGTTATCATTTTTTTGTTTCCATAGCAGCCAAGCATATCTTTTCTTGTAGTATCAGTCATAATAAAAACTATTTGCTTCTTCATAAATCATTCCTTACTAAATTTTATTTTTATAGCTACAAATGATATTACAGAAATTATAACATATATCAATGTTATAACAATAAATTTACTTTTTATATTTTCTTGAGAAGTAACTATTCCTATCTTAGAAAATAATACATACAAATAAATTAAAGTTGTAATCATCACAGCAGATACAGGCTTAGCCCATTTCCAAGAAGTTAAATCAACTTGTTTAGTATATTTCTGAACATAAGGTGTTTTCCTTGGAGATATCATTCCGGATATAAGCATTATCACTACACAGCATACAAATAATATCCCATATACATGTAGATAATGTATTTTTATAGGTATAACAAATTTGTATAAAGAATAACATACTATAAAAAATACTATTGATATTTTAGCACCAATAGCAGGTACTCTTTTTGTAGCAAATCCCATAAGCACAACTACCAATGTAGGTATATTGAAAAATCCCATAACGCTTTTCATAAAAGAATAAAGTCCGTCAGGTGCTTTAGCTATATTAGGGGCAACAAATATAGAAAATATGCACACTATAGTTCCAAATATCTTACCTATAAATACCAATTTTTTATCATCTACGCTAGGGTTAAATATAGGCTTATAAATATTTAAGCAAAACATAGTAGAAGCAGAATTCAAAGCAGAATTAAAAGAACTTAAAACAGCTCCAAACAATACAGCTCCAAAAAATCCTACCAAAGGTAAAGGCAGTACATTACTAACTAATATAGAATAAGCTAAATCCTGATGTGTAATTTGATCTTTATATAAATGAAATGCTATAATACCTGGAATAACCAACATAATAGGAACAAACATCTTTATAAACCCTGCTATAAGTGTTCCTATTTGCCCTTCTTTTAAATTTTTTGCGGCAAATGCTCTTTGAACTATTTGCTGATTTGTACACCAATAAAATAAGTTTACAAGAAACATTCCTGTAAATAGTGTGGAAAAAGGTGCATCACTTGTGGAACTTCCTATAGAATTCATCTTTTCTGGATTCACTAATACTAAAGTTTCTAATCCATTAAATAAACTTCCATCACCAAGTTTAACAAGTCCTAATATAGGAATCATAAGCCCGCCAATTAAAAGTAATACTCCATTTATGGTATCAGATACAGCAACTGCCTTTAATCCTCCAAATATAGCATATATACCTCCTACAATTCCTGTAAAAATAATTACTATAAATAATGACATTTCTCTTGATACATGTAAAATTTCAGAAACATTAAATAATGAATTAACAGCTATACCTCCGGAATACAAAATAATAGGCAGAACAATAAAAGTCAAACTTATAAGAAATAATCCTGTAACCATATTTCTAGTACCTATATCAAATCTCTCCTCTAAAAACTCAGGTACAGTAGTAAACCCGCTTTTTAAATACCTAGGTAAAAAAATCAATGCCATTATTACAAGTGATAATCCTGATGTAGTTTCCCAAGCCATAGATGATAAGCCATGTTTAAATCCGTTTCCATTAAGTCCTACTAATTGTTCAGCTGAAAGATTTGTGAGTATCAATGAACCCGCTATTACTATTCCGCTTAAACTTCTTCCTGCTAAAAAATATCCTTCATTTGTGGATAAATCATCTTTTTTAGTTATTATCCAAGATATAAATGCTACTAAAGCCGTAAAAAATAAAAAAGAAATAATAATTAAATAATTCATACATACCTCATATTAATTTATAAAAGAAATTATATACTATTAAATATAGTATAATTATTTTATATTGTCAATTAATTATAAAAATATTATTTGATATTAAAAAATTTTTATTAAAATTGTGTAATTTTTTAATTTATACTTAATTATTTTACTATATAAAACAATAGTAATAAAAGAATATATTATAACAATAAATTTTAATGATAATAATTACTATTTAGTATGTATATAAACTTGACAATGAAAAAAAACTTTATATACTATATACCATGGAGATGCAAGATGGCTAAACTTCACATTGATAATGAAGATGTAAAAAAATACATATTCAATATTTCAGAAAAATTGATGAGACATTTCGATTTAGAATACGAAATTACCAAAGAAAATGAATACTTTGACCTTTATGCTTTTCATAGAAATGATTTTTTTAAGTCATTTATAACAAAATCTACAGTTTATGAGGGTTATTCTGTATTTGAACATATGCTTTTAAGATTTGTTAAAGAATTAAAGAAAGAAGATATTGAAAATTTTCAAGAAATGCTTATAAGATTAACACCTATACTTTCAAACCCTAATAAATTTCATAAAAGAAGTTTAATAACCGGAATATTAGTTACAGAAAGTCCTTTAGAAAAAGAATGGGAAAAGATGGCTAAAAAATTCTTTTATAAAGTTAATTACAAACTTCTATTTCATGGCTGGTCAGAGACACAGTATGCTATAGTGTCTATGACTGATAAAAATGTATACTTACCTAAGATGCGTAAGAAAGAGTTAAAACTTCTTCTTTCGGATTTTTAGGAGGTTATAAAACAAATAAAAAGGAGATAAAAATGAATGCTTTCATTCTTCTATTGTTAGGTATGGTCATATTTTTTATAGCCTACATAACTTATGGATCATATTTAGCAAAAAAATGGGGAATAGACCCTGGTAAAAAAACACCTGCACATACTCTTAATGACGGTAAAGACTATGTGCCTACAGATGCTAAAGTATTATTAGGACACCATTTCTCATCTATAGCTGGAGCAGGTCCTATTACAGGTCCTATTATTGCCACTATGTTCGGCTGGCTTCCTGTATACTTATGGATCATATTCGGCTGTGTATTCTTTGGCGGAGTTCATGATTATGGTTCATTAGTTGCTTCTTTAAGACATGAAGGTAAATCTATCGGAGAAGTTATAAGACATAATGTAAGCCAAAAAGGTAAAATAATGTTCACACTATATGCATTTATTACTATTTGTTTGGTAGTAGCTGCTTTCTTAGATATTACTGCAGGTACTTTTGCTGTAAATGTTGATAATGCTAGAGAATCTGCTGCAGCTGGTACTGCTAGTATGCTTTTCATTGTCTTGGCTTTATTATTTGGTTTCTTAGTATACAGAAGAGGTGCCGGCGTTGCTGTTTCTACAATAGTCGGTGTTGTATTATTAGCTGCTATTATTTTCATCTCTGATAAATTCCCATTCTTAACTTTAGAAAAAATACATTGGCAAATAATATTAGTTATTTACATAATATTAGCTTCTTTAATGCCTGTATGGATATTATTACAGCCTAGAGACTACTTATCTTCATTCTTACTATATGCTATGGTAGTAGGCGGTGTTGTTGGTTTGGTAATAATGAGACCTGCTATACAAACTCCTGCTTTCACTAGCTTTATGCCTAGCGAAGGAAACTACTTATTCCCTATACTTTTCATTACTGTTGCATGCGGTGCCATATCAGGATTCCATGCTCTTGTTAGCTCTGGTACTAGTGCTAAACAGCTTAACAGTGAAAAAGATGCAAAATTAGTAGGATATGGTGCTATGCTTATAGAAGGTATAGTTGCTATAGTTGCTTTAATGAGTGTTTCTGCTGTTGCCGGTAACGGTGAAGGTACTCCTGCTGCTAGATTTGCTACAGGTGTTGCTACTTTCATGACTTCTTTCGGAGTTCCTCTAAGTATGGGTAAAACTTTCGTTACTTTAGCATTTGCTTCTTTTGCTTTAACTTCATTAGACAGTGCTACTCGTATAGGAAGATATTTAATACAGGAATTAGGCGAATATACTGCTGCTGACGGAAGAGTACATAAAACTTTCTTAACTAATCCTTATATAGCTACTTGTATTACAGTATTAGTTTCTTTAGGATTTACTCTTTACGGTTATGCTAGAATTTGGCCTATATTCGGAAGTGCTAACCAATTATTAGCTGGTTTGTCATTGCTTGCTGTTGCTGCTTGGATAAAAAACAGACAAAAAAGAAATTCTTGGGAAAATATTGTTCCTTTAGTATTTATGTTTGCTGTTACTCTTTCAGCTCTATGCTTAGTTGTTTATACTAATGTTATGAAAGCTACTTTCGACGGTTATGTATTAGCTGCTATAGCCGCTGTTATGATAATATTAGCAGTTATAGAACTATTCATCACAGGTCAATGGGCTCGCGGATTATCTAAAGAAACAGCTTCTAATCCTAATGATCCTATTAAAAATAAATAATTTTATTTAATTATATAATTTTCCCCTTTCATAAAATAATTATGGAAGGGGTTTTTTTATTTACTATATTTTAACACTATAATATAAATAAATTTTTTAATCTAATCAAATTTCTTACTTTGTCGATATAATATAAGACTCATATTTTAAACAAAGGTGAATATTTTCTAATATTATGTCTAATAAGAAATTTAAACTAAAAGAAGAGAAAGCTGTATTTGCTGATATTAGATCTGCAATATCTATAGCAATATTTGACAGTGAAATTAATAATTATGACGGTGGCGTAGATACTGATGTGAGAAGAGCTGTTATGTACAATAAAATAGTATTTGAAAATTTAGTAAAGCGTCTGTTCTCATATCAAGCAAGCAGAGAAGATAAAAAAGACAGATTAAAAGAACTTTCTATTATAAAAATGATAAAAAATGAAAGCAATTCTATATCTAAAGAAAGGATTTACTATATAGAAAATCCCAATGAACAAACTTTTGAATTTTTAAATGATGTTTTGGATAAAGATAAAAAGGTAAGAGGATACAGTGAATATATATTATATTCGCTATTTAATCATTATTTTGACTATATAAAAAATTGATAGTTTTAAATATTATCCTTAGAAAATAAAGAGGATCATATTATTATGAAAAAAATTCTTTCAATAATTATAATATCTATTTTAATATCATTATCATCTATACTGTTGGCACAGAACGCCGCTCCAAACGATGAAAGAAATATTGACAGAGAATTTTATAATGCAGAAAAACTTTTCTTCCAAAAAAAATATAATTTTGCAAGAGAGGCATTTCTTTTATATTTGAAAAGAAGACCATTATCAACAAATGATATGCTCTATTATTATATAGGGGCATGTTATTTCCAAGATAAACAATATGAAAATGCTATAAATTATTATAAATTGGCTTTTGATATAAATGATTCATATTCATATTGCAATAATATAGCAAACTCATACTATCAGTTAAAAAATTATGAAGATGCTTTACTTTGGTACAATAGATCCATAGAAAGACTTCATTCACCATATATAACTAAATTAAATTATGAGGTATTAACTAATTATACAGTTTCACAAAATGTAGTAACAAACACAATATTTATATTTGATGTTAATAACACAGTTTCTAATGAATCTGCAGCTAATATATCAATAACCTCAAATGAATCATTAACAAATGAATTTATATCAACTAATATAACTGCCGCTACTATAACTACAAATACATCAGCAACAAATTTATCATCTGATACCAATGCAATATCTGATGCTATAAATAATCTTAATGCAGCAAATGAAAATATAAAAAATACATTGGACAGCACATTTACAAAACTTCCATTATTTACAAATGTAGTTATAACAAATACATATACAAATGATTATGAATTTACAAATACAACTGTAATATTTGAAGCAAATGCTAATTTTAATTTAGAAGTAGTAAATCCTTCAGTATCAGAAACTTCACTCCCTCCTGATAATGTTACTAATGAAGCAGCATCAGGAGATTCAAACACTGTTGCTATGTCTACCAATTCAACAGTTACAGGTTCTACTTATGTAATAACAGAAGAAAATCCATTTATAGTAACAAATATAGTTATAATGACTAATGTTATGGATACTAATGGAAATATGGTAGAAATAAAAACGAATATAGCTTCAGTAGACGCTTATAATACTTGGGCTTTATATTACAGTGCATATCTTAATATGGGACATACTTTTTTAGCACTTGGCGAAATAACTAATGCGGCTATATCTTATGAAATATTTTTAACTAATGTAGGAAATGATTATTATCAGAAAGAATCTTTAGAAAGAGTTATCTCACTTATAAGAAGCAATGATACATCAATTAAATTTATTCCTTTTACTAATAATCATAGGGTAAATACAAATAATGACGGAAGCATAACAACAGAAACTATATTCCCTAATTTTGATTATGAAAGAGAAACTATATACCCTAATGGCGTTAGAATAATTTATGAAAATGGAAAAATAGAAAAGACAAAAATGTATTCTAATAATTATGAAATTTCAGATACAATATACCCTTACGGAAAAAGAGAAATAGAAACAGTATTTGAAAATGGAGATAAAAGATTAGAAACATATATGGCAGACAATTCAAAATCTGTCAATACAAAAACTTCTGCCGGAGATACTTTTGAATATACTTTATATCCGGACGGTTCATTTATAAATAGAAAAACTTTGGACAGCAACAAAGCATTTGTAGTGGAAAGATCCGACGGTTCTATAACAACAAATTATAAAGATAATAACGGAGCATTCTTCTATACAAGAAGTTTAGACGGCACAGAGGTAAAAAGAACAGAAGATAATCTAGGCAATATTACAACTGAAACTAAAAGGGTTGACGGAGCTGTTATAGTAAAAACAGAGAATCCTGACGGAAGTTATGTAGTAGTTGCCAATTACATAGACGGAAGCATAGGAACTACAACAGTAGATACTAACGGAACAAGCAATTTAAAAATAGTTTATCCTGATGGAAGAGTTGAAGAAAGAAACTCTACAGGAGCAGGAGCAGGTACATTCTCATACAATGTTAAAGCTGATGACGGAAGTATTATAACAAAAACTTATAATGATGATGGTTCATTTACTGTTGTAACTAAAAAAGTTGACGGTACAGTAATAACTGATACTGTCGCAGAAGATACTACAAGCGAAATAAAAATGCCTGACGGTACTACTATAAAAAGAATAATTAAACAAGACGGCTCAAAAGAAACTACTACTATTAATAGTGATTCAAGCACCGTAACTGAAATTATAGCAGCCGATTCAAGCAGTATAACTACAACAGTCAGACCTAATGGATCAAGCACCGTAGTAATAAAAGATACTCTAGGAAATACGGAAACAACAACAACAGAAGCAGATGGAAGCACCTCAACTACAAAAATTTATACAGACGGCAGAACAACAGTCAATGATATAAGAGCCGATGGTGTTACTATAGATATAGAAAATGACGGAAGAAATAAAACTACTGTGGCAAGAGATGCTGAAGGATATGTACTAGAAATGAAACAGTACAGAAATGAAGATCCTGAAATAACTTTGCTTGATTATTTAGGAGAGCCTGTAGAAGCAGAAATTGCAAAAACAGTAATTAGAAGAATGGATTTAAATATAAGAGTAGAAGATATTGATAACCTTAAACTGCCTCCGCCGCCGCCTGAACCGGAACCTGCAGAAGATACAACTGTTACAGATGACACAGCTGCAGAAAACACAGCAAATGATACTGCTGCTGATGATACAGGAAATACGGCTAGTGATACTGTTGAAGATGATACAGCTGCAGGAGATACAGCAAATACTGATAATACATCAGCTAATGATACTGCAGGCACAGATAACACTGCAAATACAGATAACACAGTATTACAAAATTAAAAATTAAATAAAATTAATATAAAATAAAAGAGCCATAAAATTATGGCTCTTTTTTATATTCTAATAATTATTTAATTAAAATAAACCTTTTATCTTACCATTTTCATCTATATCTATATTGCATGCTACAGGTATCTTAGGAAGCCCCGGCATGTCTATAATTCCTCCAGCCATAGCAATGATAAATCCTGCCCCTGATGCAAGTTTTATTTCATCAATATTTAATGTATAGCCTTTAGGAGCATTCAATAAAGCAGGATTATCAGATATTGATTTTTGAGTTTTTGATATACATATTGGAAGATTTCCAAATCCCATATCTTCTATCCTATTCATCATTTTTAAAGCCTTATTAGAAAACTTAACATCACCTGCTGAATATATTTCTTTACATATAGTTTCTATTTTTTCTTTTATACTCTTATCCAATTCATATAAAGGTTTATAATTTGATTCCTTAGAAGCCGCTTTCAAAACTTTATGAGATAAATCTATTGCCCCTTCTCCTCCTTTAGCCCAAACTTCGCATAATGAAATATCAACTCCTATGCTCTCGCAATGTTTTGTTATGCATTCTATCTCTTTATCTGTATCAGAAACAAATTTATTAATGGCAACTACTACAGGAATATTATATTTCTTCATATTCTCAATATGTTTATCTAAATTTTCAAAACCCCTATTTAAAGCATCTAAATCTTCTTTATTAATATCAGAAGCTCCGCCATGATGTTTTAATGCTCTTATAGTGGCAACTAATACTATACAATTAGGCTTTAAACCAGCAGCACGGCATTTTATATCAAGAAATTTTTCAGCCCCCAAATCCGCAGCGAAACCCGCCTCTGTGATAGTATAATCAGATAATTTTAAAGCCATTTTTGTTGCAAGTATAGAATTACATCCATGAGCAATATTAGCAAAAGGTCCTCCATGAACTATAACAGGAGTATTCTCTAGTGTCTGAACTAAATTCGGTTTTATGGCATCTTTAAGCAATGTACATGCAGCACCTTCTATTTTTAAATCTTTTACTCTCAAAGGATTATCATTTATATCATAAGCAAATATAATATTTCCTATTCTCTCTTTTAAATCCATTAATGAATTTGATAAGCAAAGTATAGCCATAACTTCAGAAGATACAGTAATTTGAAATGATGACTGCCTTACAACTCCGTTCTCGCTTCCTCCGAGACCTATCACTATATCTCTTAATGCTCTGTCATTCATATCCAAAACTCTTTTGAATACTATCTTATTAAGATCTATTTTTAATTCATTTCCCTGTTTGATATGATTATCAATACAAGCAGATATTAAATTATGGGCACTGCTTATAGCATGAAAATCTCCATTAAAATGCAAATTAATATCTTCCATAGGAACAATTTGAGAATATCCTCCTCCGCATGCACCTCCTTTTATACCAAATACAGGTCCAAGAGAAGGCTCTCTTAAAGCAGCAACAGCATTCTCTCCTATTTTATTTAATCCCTGAGTAAGTCCTATTGTAACTGTTGATTTTCCCTCCCCTGCCGGTGTCGGAGTTATTGCCGTTACTAAAACTAATTTTCCATCATTCTTATCTTTTAATTTATTTAATAATGATAATTCTATCTTTGCCTTATATTTTCCGTATACCTCATAATCATCATCTGTGAGTTTCAGCTTTTCAGCTATTTTTTCTATCCTTTCTAATTTACACTCTTGGGCTATTTCTATGTCTGTTTTCATATATACTCCAATTAAACAATTTTTTATATACATTCAAAATATACTATAATTTTAAAATATTTGATAGTTATAAATTTTTATAAAATAAAAAAATATTATTGAATTTTGTCAAATTCTTATTATAATCTTTAAAAGTTTTAAATATTGACTAGAAATAAAATTTTTTTAAAAAGGATTGCCAATGGATAAAGTAAATATAAGCCTTATAGGTGTAGGAAGAATGGGACAATTCCATTTAAATGTTGTAAGCCAAATAAATCAAATAAATTTATCAGGTATATATGACGCTGATGAAAATCATCTAAACGAAATATCAGCAAAATTTAATATAAGGAAATTTAATAGTATAGATGAAGCAATAGATAATGCTGATGCTGTTATAATAGCAAGCCCTACAATATATCATTTTGAAATAGCGAAAAAAGCTTTAGAAAAAGGAAAACATGTACTAGTAGAAAAACCAATGACAGAAACTTATGCTCAGGCTTTAGAATTAGAAGAAATTGTAAAACAAAAAAATGTTATATTTCAAGTTGGGCATGTTGAAAGATTTAATGGTGCCGTACAGGAACTTCATCATATAATAGAAAAACCTTATTTAATAGAAGCTAGAAGATTAGCACCTTTTACTCCTCGTATTACTGATGTAGGGGTTGTATTTGATATAATGATTCATGATTTGGATATAGTAACTTCTTTGGTGAAAAAAGCAGTAATAAAATTTTCAGCAAGCGGAAAAAGAATCAGAACAAAAAATGAAGATATTGCAAGTGCATTATTAGAATTTGAAGATTCAACTATAGCAACTATAAGTGCAAGCAGAGTAACTCAGGAAAAAATAAGAACTTTAGCCATTAGTACAGAAGAAGCATATTTCTTATTGGATTATGCCACTCAGGATATAACTATACATAGACAGGCAGCAAGTCAAAGTAATATAAAAACATCAGTTGGTATTAATTATAAGCAGGAATCTATAATAGAAAGAGTATTTATACATAGAGATAATCCGCTTAAATTAGAAGATGAACATTTTGCAAACTGCATATTAGGAAAAGATAAAAGATTCGTATCCATTGAAGATGATGTTAATACTATAAAATTAACAGAAAATATTCTAAAAGAAATTAAAAAGACTTGGTAATAAATTTTAATCTTAATAAAAAATAATTGCTTAATATAATTGTATAAATTTAATTATACTAAGCAATTATAATAATTAGGAGAAATAATTTAAAAATAATATCTTCCGCCAATACTCATTCTTCCAAATCCCGCCTTATTAATTTTTTCAGGATATCCAAGTTCTTTACCATCAGGCACAAGATGAAGTCCGCCGCCGAACTCCAACACTATAGCAACATGTTTGCTTACATTAATATTAAAGCCTGCCCCGCCGCCAACCTCCCAATAATACGGAGAAGCAAATAAAAATTTTCCGCTTTTATCAGGATCAAAAGATAAAAATCCAAAACTAAAAAAAGCAAATCCATATCTTGATATACTTATTTCACCTGTATATTCATCATTATTACCAAAAGTAAATTTCTGCATAAGCCCTAACTGATACATTTGAGGATTATCATCATATATTTTTGAACCTGTTATGGCAGTATAGCTTTTAATTTGAAAATTATTATATTTCATTATCTTAAATCCAAACTCTATATTGACACTTGTCTTTATAGAATCTGCACTGCTGAATAATCCTATAGAGAAAAATCTATTATCCAATACAGACTGAAAACCTTTTTTTTCTTCTTCTTTTTTATTATTATCTTTATTTTCCTCACTATAAATAATATCAAATAAAGATAAAAAAATAATATTAATATAAAAAATATATTTTAATATTTTCATTTATTATCCTTTAATAATACATAACTATTTTTTACTATATTTAAGATTGTAAAGTTATTCTATGTTATCTAATTCTGTTTTATTTATATTGTCTTCTTTTATAGTTCTTATTTGTGTAAAGAAATATAAATATTTTGAAATAAAAAGTATTACAAGAACTATTCTAGCATATAAATTATTAACTAAAATGAATGTAATTATAAGCATTGCACTTACAGGCAAAAGTATTGTAAGTTTAGATTTCAAAGTCATAGCTCTTGAATTAATAAAACTTTCTAAATGTTTTTTATATAGCTTTGTAGACATAAACCAATCATGAAATCTTTTAGAACCCTTAGCAAAAAAGAAAGAAGCGAGAAGAAGAAAAGGTGTAGTAGGCAAAATCGGAACAACTATTCCCACAGCACCTATACCTACAAAAATAAAACCTAAAACTATAAATAACACTCTCATATTATACCTTTAAAATTAATTTTTTTATTTTTATTAAAATTATGTCTTATCATAACAATAATATGTTTCAATGCTATTATAGGATGATAAAAAAGCATTCTCTTACCAGAAAAATGCATAATATCTTTTATTCTTTCTTTCATATCTTTTTTATAGCATTGAGATTTACATGCACTGCAGAAAGTTTTCGTTTCTATAAATCTGCATTTATCGGTTCTTATGCTGGCATAATTATATATGTTTTCACATTCCTTGCAAATATTTTTACTGCCGAAAGTTTTATTATAAAATTTATGATATTTTTTATGATTATTCCTGCAGTAAATTTCTATCATACAAAGAATAGTTTTTTTCTCATTCTCTCTTTTTTTATATATTCTGTACTCTTCAGCACTATAACATAAAAAAACGCAATAATCTTTTATCATTTTAATAACCTTTATTTGTTTTGCATATTGGGCATCTTTTTATAAAGACACCCAATAAATCTATTTTCCCAATATCAATAATTTAGCAAATTAAAATTTCCAAGTAATGCCTGTACTTCCATTGAAGGCAAGAGCACTGTTTGCACTATTTCCAATACCATCAACAGTAGTAGCCCCTCCAATCTGAGCTTCAAAATACCATTCCAAATTAGGCTTAGGAGTGATATATAATTCACCGTATACCAAATATCCCACAGAGTAGAACAAAGGCGGTATTCTTACAGGTTTTGAGCTGCTAGCATAGGTATTAATTCCTCCTGTAATCATAGAAAATGAAATAGCAGGCTCCAAATAAACACTTATAAACTCGCTTTCAGCAGTAAATCCTACAGGCATAGATACACCTATAAACTGAGGTTTTGTAAGATAATATTCTGTTCCCCCTATTTCTATAGAAGCTCCATCTCCTGTAAACATTATATTATGAGCTGTAAAATCATAGTATGGTGCAGCTGGTATTGAGCCAGAACTTCCTAATTCAAAAGCACCTATAGGATTTGAAGCATCTATATTATAAAGTCCAAATTTAGCTCCTCCTTCTTTAGCATCCATTCCAGGAGGTGTTACTTTGTATGAAGTACCTGTAAAGTCGGCTATTGATCCTTGATATACTACTCTTACCTGAGGCTCTATCAATATGGGGTCAGTTGCTGCTATGAAATATCCTCTGGCATCTATACCTATAGATTGTCCTATAGTATCTTTTATAAATCCGTATTTACCATTTTCTCCTACTGTTCCCATACCTACCAAGTTACCGCCTCCTGCTAAATCCCCGCTTCTGCTTGAATTGGCTTTTAATCTGTACATACCATATTTAAGATTAACTCTTATTCTACTGAATATATTATTTCCTGTATAATATTCTATTCTAGTATCTGTTGAAACGGCTATATCTCCTTCATTAACACTTCCGCTTCCTACTCCTATTGTAACAGGTATATTTATTCTCAAATTTTGATTTAGAGCATAAGCAGTTATTATAGGAGTATGTGCCTGCCAAGATCCTGATACATATTTAAATTGATATCCGGCTCCTATGGCAAAGCTGTCTGTTTTGTATCCGAATCCGGCTATGGCAGATGGTCTGAAAGTGCTTATTCCGCCTTTTGTTCCACTATTTAAATTATCAACTAAAACTCCTGCTGTTTCTCCTTCAACACCTACCATAAACCTTAAATTCTCTGTACCTGCTAATACTCCTAATCTGTCAAGCCTTATAGTAAGCTGATTTTCATCAATTAAAAAATCATTAAAGTCTTCTAAAATAGTATAACCAAATACACTGTAGACACTTATTATTAAAGCTGTTAAAATTAAACATAAACGTTTCATAATATTATCCTTAAAATTTTGTTTATAATTTTTAACAACTCTGTATTTTTTATTAATACAATATTTATATACCTGTCTTATATAAAGACTAGGGATCTGCCATCTATATAATTGGCAGGATATTTATCATGGCAAATCCCCAGATAAAATGATAAAACAAGTTTATTATAGACTACCTATCACTATTAAATCTGTCTTTTTGTTATAATGGTTTGTTTTTGGTATTGTTTCTTTCTATTGCCTCCTTTAATAATTCTCCATTTTTATATATGGCTTTACTCATTTCAATATACTTATTATAATTTTCATCGTCTTTTACTTTGAAGTAGTATTGAGAAAGCCATATATATGACAAATATTTTTGATATTTTTCTTTTGCATTATCCAATGCCTTATTAAAATATTCAAAAGCCTTTTTGTTGCTTCCTCCAGCTATTGCCGGAGCATGCATATATCCTACAGCTGTACCAAGAAGTGCAAAAAAGTTACAATCATCTCTATCTAAAATATCTTTATATATTTCTTTACTTTTTGAACCAAAAGAAATTTTTTCTGAAAGTCCGCTGTAATAAACTATATAACTCATTAATTCAGATACACTTATCAAATAATCGATATCTTCTGATTTTATATAATCTTTGTTAGCATTTATAGCATCCTTCAAATAATTATATTTTTCTTTTTCATTAGTTATACTTTTTGATTTTATTAGTGCATATATATTCTGATAAGTTCTTGATGTATTATTTTCTATTGATTTTATACTGTATGATGAAGAATAATATTCATTGTAAAAATTATTTATTTCTTTGGATTCATAAGAATATATTATATTTGTTATTATTATAAATAAAATAATTATGTATTTCATATAATCACCTTACATAAGTTAGTATACATATTCAATTTGTTAGTATATTCTAACATTTAAAATAAAAAAATCAATAGCTAAAATATAGATAAAATAAAAAATATTTATAATTTAAAAATAATAAAAAAACATATCAAATAATATTTTAATAATTGAAAAAAAAACTATATTGATATATCATTGTTTAAAATAAAAAATTGATTAAATAATAAATTTCATTGGAGGAAATATGGCTGTATCTAATAAAAAAGCAGCAGTTAAATCTTCATCAAAAAAGGTTTCTAAATCTGCTAAGAAAACAGTTGTTGACAAAAAAGCTGCATCTAAGAAAGTTTCTAGTGTAAAAAAAGCTTCAAAAACTGCAGAGAAAAAAGTAATTGCCCCTAAATATTATGTATCAGAAACTCCATTAAAAAGTGCTGATAAAGAAATATTTGCTGCAATGAAAAATGAGTATAAGAGAGAAGTTAATGGCTTTGAACTTATAGCTAGTGAAAATATAGTTTCACGTGCTGTTATGGAAGCACAAGGCTCTATATTCACAAACAAATATGCTGAAGGTTATCCGTCAAAAAGATATTACGGTGGATGCAGTGAGGTTGATATTGTAGAAGACTTAGCAAGAGAAAGAGCTAAAAAACTATTCAAAGCTCCTTTTATAAATGTACAGCCGCATTCCGGTTCTCAAGCAAATATGGGTGTTTATATGGCAGTTCTTCAGCCGGGAGATACTTGTTTAGGATTATCTCTTGATTCAGGCGGACATTTAACACATGGTAAAAATGTCAATTTCTCCGGAAAAATTTATAATTTCCAGCATTATAATGTTAGCAAAGATACTATGCAGATTGACTATGATGAACTTAGAGATACTGCAAAAAAAATTAATCCTAAATTAATTGTAGCAGGCGGAAGTGCTTATCCTAGATTCATTGATTTCAAAAAATTCAGAGAAATAGCTGATGAAGTTGGTGCTTTATTAATGGTAGATATGGCACATATTGCTGGACTTGTTGCTGCAGGTGTTCACCCTAGCCCTGTTCCTCATGCACATTTTGTTACAGGTACTACTCATAAAACTTTAAGAGGTCCTAGAGGCGGATATATAATTTCTACAGAAGAAGATTTAGCTAAAAAAATAGATAAAACTATATTTCCGGGTATACAAGGCGGTCCTTTAATGCATGTTATAGCTGCTAAAGCTGTATGTTTTAAAGAGGCTTTGGATCCTAAATTTGTTAAATATCAGGAACAGGTTATAAAAAATGCTGAGTCTATGGCTAATATGTTCCTTGCTAAAGGATATGAATTAATTTCCGGCGGTACTGATACACATTTAATATTGGTTGATGTGAAAAAATCTAAAGGCATAACAGGACAGCTTGCTGAAACTATTTTAGATAAAGCTCATATAACTATAAATAAAAACGGAATACCTTATGATACTGAATCTCCAATGGTTACTAGCGGAATAAGATTGGGTACTCCGGCAATAACTACAAGAGGATTAAAAGAAAAAGATGTTATGGAATTAACTCAATATATAGATGAAGTTTTAAGCAATAGTAATGATGAAAAAATGATTAATGCTATTGCTAAAAAAGTAGCTGCTTTATGTAAAAGATTCCCTATGTATAAATTTATAGCTGATATGTAAATTATATAATAACATAAAAAGGGAAGCTGATAATTTTCAGTTTCCCTTTTTTTATTACAAATATTTTTATCAATTTTATATACAAATATCAAATAATTTCTATATAATCAAATATTTCATCTATTCTATTTAAAACTATATCAGCACCATTTTCCAATAATATTTCTTTACTGTAGCTATTAGTAATTGCTGCAGTAATTATTCCTGTTTTTTTTGCTCCTATAACACCGGCAAGGCTGTCTTCAAATATTATAATATCCTCTTTTCTTATATCTCTATTTAATTTTTTTAATAGTTCAAAAGCATTTAAAAATAAATCAGGTTCAGGTTTAGCTTTTAATTCACCATTATAACATGAATAATCTTTTATATATTTTGATATTCCTTTTTTATCAGAAACTCTCGTAACATAATCAATATTACTATTTGATGCTATAACAATATCAATATTTTTTAATCTTTCTAAAGTCTCTGTAACACCATCAAAAGTTTCTAAATCTGTTTCTATTATTTTATGAAAATAAATTTCTGCCGACTTAAAAAAATTATCCGGTATATAATGCCCTTCTTTTTTTAAAAGATTATCTATATCTTTAGTCTGAAAACCAGCCAAGAATTTGAAATCAACATCCTTGAGTACATTCATTTCATTAGATACATGAATCAATGCTTTAGTATATAAACTTTCGCTATCGACTAAAGTTCCGTCAAAATCACATATTGCCGCTTTTATCTTTATAGTTTTATACATTTTAATCTTCCCTTAATATATTGATGCAAATATTTTATATTTTTTTCTATCAAAATCAATAGCAGCATACAATTTGATAATAAATTACATATATGTTATAATTTCAATGAAAAGATGATTTATGAAAAATATGACAATCCAAGTAAAAGGAGCATATTATTATGGGATTAAAATTAATTATTGCTAAAGATGCTAATGCAGTTGGAAAAAAGACAGCAGCAGAAATTATTAATTTATTAAAAGTTAAAAAAGATGCTGTTTTGGGACTTGCCACAGGAGGTACTGCTGAGGCTGTATATCCTCATTTAATAAAAGCTTATGAAAAAAAAGAAATAGATTTTAAAAATGTTAAATCCGTAAACTTAGATGAATATAAAGGATTAGATCCTAAAAATGAACAAAGCTACAGATATTTTATGAATAAAAATTTATTTGATCATGTAAATATTGATAAAAAGAATACTTTTGTTCCTAAAGGTATAGGCGAAAAAGAAAAAATATTAAAAGAATTTGATGATAAAATAAATAAACTTCCTAGAGATATACAATTATTAGGAGTAGGACCTAATGGGCATATAGCATTTAATGAACCTGATGAGGTTTTACATGCCAATGCTTTATGTGTTAAACTTAATGAAAAAACTATTAAAGCTAATTCAAGATTTTTTGCTTCAGAAAAAGATGTACCTAGAGAGGCGTTCAGTATGGGTATGGGCGGAATATTAAAAGCTAAAAAAATAGTTATAGCTGCTATTGGTAAAGGAAAAGCTGCTGCTATGAAAGAGCTTTTAACTAATGATAAGATTACTACTAAATGTCCTGTTACATTCTTGAAACTTCATAATGATGTAGTAGTTGTTATAGATCAGGAGTTGTATGATGCTATACCAGAACTTCAAGAGAAAAAAACTGTTAAGAAATAATTAATAAAAAATAATACTTACAATTTAGGGCGCTTATGATGCTGTCCTTTTTTATTTTATTCTTTGAAAATGGTTATATTTAAAAAAGATATAAATATAGGATTTTGTATATGAAAAAGAAAGCTGTTTTAATAGTTGTAGATAGCTGCGGTGTAGGTGCTTTACCAGATGCAGCTGTATTTGGCGATGAGGGTGCTAATACTCTTGCTCATTTAGCCGAAGCTGAAGGGGGAATAGCTCTTCCAAATATGGAAAAAATAGGTATTGGAAACATTATAGATATAAAAGGCGTTTCTAAAAATAATAATGCTTTAGGCTATTACGGTAAAGCGATGGAAACTTCTAAAGCTAAGGATACTACTACAGGACATTGGGAAATAGCAGGGCTTGTTTCAGAAAAACCTTTTAATACATATCCTAATGGTTTTTCTCAAATTACTATAAAAAAAATAGAAGAGGTTTCAGGAAGAAAAGTTGTATGCAATAAACCTTATTCAGGTACTGAAGTTATAGATGATTATGCAGATGAGCAGTTCAAAAATGGTTCTTTAATTGTTTATACTTCTGCAGACTCTGTGCTTCAAATTGCAGCTCATGAAGAAATAATACCTATAGATGAGCTTTATAATATATGCCAAAAAACTCTTGAAATATGTAATGAATATTCTCCTGTAGCAAGAGTTATAGCTCGTCCTTATATAGGAACTAAAGGCAGTTATAAAAGAACTGAAAGAAGACATGATTATTCAGTGCCTCCAAGCGGGGAAACTATGCTTGACAGATTAAAAAATCATAATTTGCCAGTTGTTGGAATAGGAAAAACAAGCGATATATTTGCAGGTATCGGAATCACAGAAAACAGACAAACCAATAAAAACAATCTTGATGGTATAGAAAAAACTATTAAAGCTATTAAGGAAATTGATGAAGGATTAATATTTACAAATTTGGTTGATTTTGATATGCTTTACGGACATAGAAGAGACCCTAAAGGTTACAAAAATGCATTAGAAGAGTTTGATAAATATATTCCTGATATGATTGAAAATTTGAATGATGATGATTTATTCATTATAACAGCAGATCATGGATGCGATCCTACATACAAGGGAAGCGATCATACAAGAGAGTATATACCTATACTTGCTTACGGAAAAAAATTGAAAAAAAACATTGATATAGGAGTGAAAGATTCTTTTGTCTCTATAGCGGCATCAATAGAAAAGCATTTACTTGGTGATACTAAACTTAAAGGCTGTTTTTTGTAAAAAAATTCATTTTAAGATTATTAATTATAATAATCGTATATTATAAAAATAAAGGTCTGGTATTCTAAATTTTATTAGAATGCCCGCCCTTTTTCCTTATAGTTCTAATTAGTTATTTTTAACTTTTTATTTCTATTTTATGAATATAGAAATAATATGCCCCACCCTATTTTTTTAAATTCATCACTCACTTAAGCACGCGTTTAATGAAAACTATATTATGAATTCTTATACAAAATAATTTTTTTTATGTTTAAAATCTAATTACCGCGTGTAAATTAATTTTTTAAGAATGTTATAATATATAAAAAAAGAGCCTAGTTTATTACAACTAGACTCTAATTTATCTTTTAATTACTATTATTCAAATATTACTCTTGGATTTTGATCAATATAATCAGCAGGAATATTATTAAACTCTTTAATCTTTGATATTAAAGCATCTCTTATATCATTGCCTGTACGAACAACATTTTTTCCTTTTCTTCCAATCGGATTGTTTTGGGCATCAAAATATCCGTCTCCTCCGTCAAATACAAAATCTGATAAAATAACAGTGTAATCTTTAGCTTCGCTTATATCCTCTCCATTCAATTTTGCAGATACTAACTCTCCGTCTGCTGTGTATTTTACTTCCATACCTTTAGAATACTGTAGGAATCCTCCAAGTCCTCTCTTTTTACCAGAAAGTTTTATCATATCAAGAACATCTTTTCCATTCAATGAAACTATTATAACTTCATTGTTAAAAGGAGCAAATTCATTCTGTATGTTTCCTAAAGTAATATCCCCAGATTTTAATGCGGATCTTAAATTTCCGGAATTAATCATTACAATATCAACATTTTCATAAGAGTCTTTTACTAAATCGCATGCAAAATTTCCTATAGCCATAGAGTTGGATCTTATTCCTTCATGAGCTAATTCCATAGGTAAAGAGCCTATTCTTACATTGAATTCTTTATCCACTGTACCTTTCATCTCATCAATAAATGCAAGCATATCATTATCCTGCTCTATTGTCTGATCCATAGCTACTAACTTATAATTTAAATTATTTTTATCCATTACCCCATTATTAATATTCAAATTAATATTTCCTAAATAATGTCCGTAAGAACCAGCCTGCACTATAGGAGTACCATTAACAACTTCAGCTTTTTCCAATTCAGTATGACTATGTCCGCCTATTATTATATCAAATGTATTTGGAATAGCTTCAGCAATTTTTTTGTCTGCTTCATATCCAACATGGCTAAGCAATATTGTAAGATCATTAGTAGTATTAAGCGGAGTTTGTTTTATGAAATCTTTTAATGATTTAATTTCTTCTTCAAATACCAAACCTTCAATATTTTTAGGACTGTAAACAGAATCTGAAGTTGTTATACCAATAATTGCTACATTAAGCCCGTTGACATTTGTAACAATGTATGTGGCAGCATAATAACTATTATCTGATTTATTTTTTATATTTAAAGAAAGCGTAGGGAATTTTCTCTCTTTCATAATCTCTGTGAAATTGCTAAGTCCATAATCTACAAAGTGATTTCCAACAGCAGCAGCATCAACTCCAATCATATTCATAATATCAACTTCATCTCTTCCCTGAAATACTGTAGAATATACACTTCCTGTAATAGTATCTCCAGCATGAAGAACTAATACATTATTATTAGTAGACTTTACCTGTTTTATATATGAAGCTCTTCTAGCTGCTCCATACATATAATTAGTTTCAGGAGGATTTACATCACTATTAACAACCATTTCTTGCTCATCTTTTCCATGGGTATCATTCATGTGTATTATGGTTAAACTGCCTGTATTTCCTGTTTTCTTAGCAGTAGAATTAGAGCAGGAATATGAAAAAATAATTAAAAATAATAATAAAATAACATAAGCCCTTTTAAACATTTTAGTTCTCCTTCAAACATTATATAAAAATTATATATCTATTATTCTCTTTTGCAAGATAATTTCTTTATAAATAAAAAAAGCCTAGCATGCTAAAACATACTAGGCTTTTATTTATTATAATAAAATATTAATTTTCTTTTCTCTTCATCTTTTTCAATACAATAATAACTACGCAAAGAAGAACTATAACACCCAAAGCAACAGGTATTACCCAGCCTTTATATGTAGTATCATTAGAAAGTATTTCATTCCATAATTCTTCCATTAAGATATTAGTTTCATCAGGCAATGTTATGTAAACCTCACAATTATCCAAAGTTTCCTTATCCGGATATATTATTTTATTATTCTTCATTTCACTGCTCATTATAGCAATAGCTCCGTCATTTGGAGAAGCATAATTAATAAACTCTATATTTGCCAAAGCTATTTCAGGTTCAGATAAGAAATTAATATACATCTCGCCTAATTCAGGAGAACCTGAAGAAGAAGGTACACACATAGAATCTACAAATAAATTAGCTCCTTTTTTAGGGATAACAAAATTCAAATCCTGATTATTTTCTATCATACTTAAAGAGTCCCCAGCATAGTAAACACCTATAGCAGCCTCTCCAGCTTCCATCTTATCATACATTTCATCCATTACATAAGACTGTACCAAAGGTTTTTGACTTTTTAAAAGTTTAGCACATTCTGCAAGTTCTGATTCATTAGTAGTATTAAGAGAATATCCTAAATATGCCTGAGCTATTCCGAAAGCATCTCTAGGGTTATAATACATAAGTATTTGTCCCTGATATTTTTTATCGAAAAGTATTTTCCAATCTATATCGGCTTCCTTTTCACTTACTAACTGTCTGTTATATATTATTCCTGTAACACCCCAAGTATAAGCCAAAGAATATTCTCCTGTAGGATCAAATGGAAGGTTTTTAAATCTTTGATTGATATTAGTATTTGCAGGAATATTATTAAAATTCAATTTTCTTATCAAATTTTCTCTTATAAGTCTTTCTATCATATAATCAGAAGGTATTATAACATCATACTGAATACCTCCGACTTTTAATTTAACATACATTTCTTCATTAGAGGCAAAAGTAGAATAGTTGACTTTCACTCCTGTAAGCTCCTCAAAGAGTTTATTTACATCTAATGAACCGTCTGAACCATCTGATATATACTCGCCCCAATTATAAACATTAACTGATAAATTCTGCCCCTTGTACTTATGATAATAGTTAGTATCAAATTTATTTAGATCAACAGTTTGAGCATTTGATACTATAGCAATCAGCATAAGAACTGCCAAAATTTTCTTTTTCATTTTGTTACTCCTTTTTTAATTTTTATTTATTTTTCTTTTTAACTGCATTAAATATTTTTCTTTTTTAATCTCTTTTAAATTCATAACAACAAGACTTACAAGCACAACTATAAATATAACCGTAGATATAGCATTAATCTCAGGGCTTACTCTTTTTCTTGTCATAGAATATATAGTAATAGGCAAAGTCTGAGAAGTAATACCTGTAGTAAAATAGCTTACAACAAAATCATCTAATGAATAAGTCAATGCCATTAAAAAACCGGCAAGTATACCTGGAAGTATATCCGGTATAACAACTTTCCAAAAAGCCATTGAAGGAGTACAGCCTAAATCCAAAGCCGCTTCATATAAACTATTATCCTGCTGTCTTAACTTAGGAAGTACATTTAATATAACATAAGGTACATTGAAAGTTATATGTGCTAATATTAAAGTAGTAAATCCAAATTTAAGCTTCATTATAACGAATAAAAGCATTAAAGATATTCCTGTTACTATTTCAGGATTTATTATAGATACATAAGTAATACCCATAACAGCACTTTTCATTTTTTTATTAAAACTATTTATACCTATTGCCGCCATTGTACCAAGTATAGTAGCAAATACCGAAGATACTGCCGCAACTATTATGGTATTAACAAATGAACTTAATATTAAATCATTGGAAAATAATTCTTTATACCAATGCAAAGTAAAACCGGTAAAGACGCCTCTTCCTCTTGCCCTATTAAAAGAGAAAAAAATTAATATTGCTATTGGAGCATATAAAAATAAAAATATAAAAGCGATATAGCTTCTTGATAGTATTTTCTTTATCATAACGGCATATCCTTATAAAAACATACCATTAATATCTTCATCTTCTTCATCTATCTGCTGCATAAGCATAATAGCACATAAAGATATTACAATTAAAACCAAACTTATAGCCGAACCTAAATTAGGATTATAAGACATACCTAAAAACTGCATCTCTATTAAATCGCCTATAAGTATATTAGAGCCGCCGCCAAGCATACGAGAAATTACAAATGTACTTACCGCTGCAACGAATACCATTGTAACACCTGCCGCCATTCCCGGCAAACTTAATGGAAATATTACTTTACTAAATACATTAAAAGAATTAGCTCCCAAATCCTGAGAAGCCTCTATCAAACTATGATGTATTTTAGTCATAACCGAATAAAGCGGAAGTATCATAAAAGGAAGATAATTATAAACCATTCCTATTAATACAGCAGTCTGAGTATTTATGAGTTTTACAGGTGAAAGTCCCATAAAAATAAAAGCTTTATTTATAAGTCCATTGTTTTCTAATATAGTCATCCAAGCATAAGTTCTAAGAAGAAAATTCATCCACATAGGAAGCATTACAAGCATTATTAAAGCATGCTGAACTGTTTTTTCCTGTCTTGATATATAATATGACATAGGATAAGCAAGTATCAAACATATTATCGTAGCAATAGATGCAAGAACCACAGAACGAACTATAACAGGAGTAAATGCTGTAACATTAGCAAAGTTATTTAAAGTAAAATCTCCGCTCTGATTTGTAAAAGCAAAATATATAACTAAAAAAAGAGGAACTAATACAAAAACTAATGTCCAGATTAAATAAGGTATTGCCGGTATTTTTGTTTTCATAATATCACCTCTTCTACAGTTTTTTTCATGATATGTATATTTTCTTTAGCAACATCTATCCCTATTTCAGTACCTGCTTCCCATTTTTCTGTAGAGTGTATTATCCATTTATAACCATGAGCATCAAGTACCATCTCAAAGTGAACGCCTTTAAATATAGCAGATTCCACCAAACCGGATATATTAGCATTGTCAGGAGGTACAACTATTATATCTTCAGGTCTTATAACAACATCAACTTTTTCTAATTTTTCAAAACCTCTGTCCACGCATTCAAACATATAGCCGGCAAACTCTACAGAATAATCATCATGCATAATCCCGTCTATAATATTACTTTCACCAATGAAGTCTGCTATAAATGCATTCTTAGGTTCATTATATATATCTTCAGGAGTTCCTATCTGAAGTATTTCTCCGTCTTTCATAACCGCTACAGTGTCGCTCATAGTTAATGCTTCTTCCTGATCATGAGTAACATATACAAAAGTAATTTCTAAAGACTGCTGAATTTTCTTTAATTCTATCTGCATTTCTTTTCTGAGTTTCAAATCCAAAGCACCCAAAGGCTCATCAAGAAGCAGAACTCTAGGTTTATTAATAAGTGCCCTTGCAATTGCAACTCTCTGCTGCTGACCGCCTGAAAGTCTTGCAATATTTCTGTTTCCGTAATTTTCTAAGTTCACCATTTTAAGCATTTGATGAACTCTATCTTTAATCTCTGATTTAGGAACTTTTTTAAGATTAAGTCCGAATGCAATATTTTCAAAAACATTTAAATGCGGAAACAATGCATATCGCTGAAACACTGTATTAACTTCTCTCTTGTAAGCAGGAGTATCATTAATAACTTTTCCGTCAAAAAGCACTTCTCCTGAATCAGGTTTTATGAAGCCTGCTATAGTTCTAAGTATAGTTGTTTTACCGCAGCCTGAAGGTCCTAAGAGAGTTAAAAATTCTTTATCTTTGATATCAAGATTAAGATTTTCTAATATAGAGTTTTCATCGTAGGAAACATTGATATTTTTTAAAGACACGATAATATTATCGCTCATGATAAAGCCCCCTATGCGTATATTTGCAATAGCCTCCGTAAAATTACGTATATACATCTTAACGTATAAAACGCAGTTTACTCGTCGCTTACCCGCATAGGGTTTTTTTCGTTCTAGCTAATTATAGATTAATAATAAGCCTTTCTTAGTCAACAGATACACCTGCTAAGAATATCCATTACTCGAGCTATTGCATAAATCATTTATTATTAAAAATCAATATAATACAAATATAAATAATGTCAATAGTATATAAAATATTTTTATAACTTTTTTATATAAATATTTTTCAATGCAAATAAAAAAGAGGCTTTTTACAGCCCCTTTATTTTATTAAACTTTATTATTATTTTGTTTTCGATAGTGTTGCATTAATTGGAGTAGCACTATCAGTGTATGTAAGAGAATCTGCGGTAAACACAAACTTAAATATACCATTACCAGCAGTATATGTATCATCTGATACTTTAGTTATTTGAGCATTTGGAATTGTTGCAGATCCAGATTCTCCAGTACTAGCAACCTCTGTAAGTGTAATACCATTAGCATCTACAACCATTGTGAGAGTTACTTGTCCAGCAATAGGATCTGTTGCTGGACCTGAATAAGTACCATGCCATTTAGAATCTATAACTGCAGCTGTTGATCCTGTTGTATCTTTGTTGCTGCAGCTTATTACTAAAAAGCTTGAAACTAATAAAGTAAATAAAAATAATTTTTTCATAATATCTAACCTCTTTATAATTTTTTATATATTTATTTAATAAGAATTAAAATTACATAAGAAAAGGTGTAAAAAACTACCTCTTATGTAATATTTATTTTATTGTGTTACTTTCTTTGTAAGAACAACAGGATCATCAGAAATATTTGAAATAAGAGTTAATAAAGTACCATCTTCACTAAATTCTAAAATTTCATCTACAGCTAATGAGGATCCAGAGTATTTATATTTTGTATCTGAATATTTATCAATAGATTCCGGCTTAATATTACCGACAAAAATTGAACTAGGATCATCATATCTAATAGTAGTCCTTATTCCGCCATCAGCCCTAACTTCATAAATTACCTGCATACTGCCATTTACACCTTGGGCAGAATTATTTTCATAAGTACCTACATATTTGGAATCTATACCCGTTCCTACTGATATAGGTTTTTCTATTTCAGGAACTGGTAGAGGTTCTTCTGTTTCAGGATTTGTAGTGTCATTTCCGCAGCTTATTACTAAAAAGCTTGAAAACAACAAAGTAAATAAAAATAATTTTTTCATCATACTTTTTCTCCTTTTAAATCTTACAGTAAGGATATATGTTTTCATTTAATTAGTCAATATAAAAATAGTTAATAATAGAAAAAGAGGCTTTTTACAGCCCCCCTTATTTTATTAAACTTTTATTGTTTAATTTCTTGTCAAAGTACCGCTCATTGCTAGATTATTTCCTGACATTTCAAAGATTAAACTTGTTCCGCTAAATGTGAAAGTTGCATTACCAGCACCTTGATTACAAGTATATTTACCGCCGCCATTATTAAATATATTCTTAGCTTCAAAGTTCACAGTTTGAACCCCACCAGCAAATGATGATGTAATAGAACCATCACTATTTATAGTAATAGTAGTTGGCATAGGCACACCTGGCATCATACTATAAGACGCATCTCCACTATATCTATAACCTCTATACTGCTGTTCTATACCTGTACCTGTTGGTGATGTAGTATCTTTGTTGCTGCAGCTTATTACTAAAAAACTTGAAACTAATAAAGTAAATAAAAATAATTTTTTCATCATACTTTTTCTCCTTTTTTAATATTCTATTATGATATACATTTTTAAAAATTAATCAACATTAATTTATGATAAAAAAAAATGGTGTCAATAGTATATGAAATATTTTTTAATGAAAATAAAAAACTATATGTTTATATACTATAAATAATAATTTATACAACATGTAAAACATTTTTTATAATCGATAAATTACTAAATTTTTATGTAAATTAAACAATTAATTAAAAGATAATTTTTCAACTAATTAATGATATTCCCAAAAAAATTTTATATTATTAATAGATGTTATAAATCTATCGATCATAATATACCAGCTTCCTTGTTTTTTAGTAAAAGTTCCAACTGGAATAGGACTATAACGAAAACCTATATCAGCTTTAACTATTTTTTTGTTTTCTGTTTTAAAATCCCAATCAATATGAAGTTGGAATATTTCTTTCAGGTCTATTAATATCAATAATTCCTGATACTGTTGAACCGCCTATATTTGTCAAATAAATATTTCCTATATTATTGTCGGTTTTAGATAACATAATAATTCCATTATAAAAATCATTATATACTACATAATTTTTATAATTTCCTGTAGAATCATCATCACCATCAGCATTTATACTATAAATACTAGATTTATCAAAGCTAAGAGAACCTAATCCGCTAATGCCTCCATTTTGAATAGTTACTGAATAAGTGTCGCCGTCCATACTAAAGAATTTATAACCTTTGCCTTCATAAACAGAAGATATTCCATTAGGTTTATAAGATAATTGTGGAATTCCTGTCTTATCTTTGTTGCTGCATCCAATTACCAAAAAACTTGATACTAATAAAGTAAATAAAAATATTTTTTTAACCATAATATTAATGCTCCTATTTTTAAATTGACCACATTGTATATTTTTATATAGATTAATCAATGAATTAAAAAGTGATTTTACCACTATATTTAATAATATTACTAAAAAAATTTATATTATTAATTATATGTTTTTATAAGTATTAAATAAAATGTTACATTTTTTAAAAATGAGATTAAATAAGAATATATATTTTCTTTAATTAGTAAATAGACTTAGTGTAAGTAAAAATAAATAAAGTATTAAAAAATATATTACTTAGGAAAATTAATCAATAATTATACTCCAAACCTATTTCAAATGCATGCTCCAAAATTTCATTGCTATTGAAAGGAGTATAATAATTAAAAGTAAAACTAAAATTATTATAGTTGATAAGAAGTTTAGTATTTAAATCCATTTTATAATTAGGCGAATGAGAAAAATAAGTTATTATATTAAACAAATTGTTAAGAAAAGATAAATAAAGTCCTATAGAGTAAAATGAATGACTATCCTCATAAAAATATTCAACATAAGGACTTAATATAAAATCATAATTATAAATAAAAGTATAATTTATTCCTAAAAGGCTTTTTACATCATTAAGACTTTTTCCTATATTATCACTGCTTAAAATATTATAAGTAACATTTCCGTAAAGTTTAAACCCTATATCAAATATATATGAAGTCTCAAAACCAAGCATTAAATTATTTTTAAGTGTTAAGTCATAATTATATTTTGTAATAGCCATTAAACCCAAATGTGAAGAAGAATATTTTAAATAATACCAAGCTCTGTAATACTTTGGTTTTTCTAATAAATCTATTGACTTTGTGTCTGTGATAAATCCTATAGAATGCGTTATATTATCCTGATAAAAATTAAGCTCGCTGTTATATAAAGCATCAAAATCATTATATAATACGCTCTCTCCTACAAACATATACTGCCTATTAAAACCTTCTCCGAAATGAAATTTTCTTTTACCTATATAAAAACCCAAAATATCATTTATATATGTAAATTGAATCTCATCAAAAGTAAAAGAAGCATATGCTTTATTATCTGTCTGCTTTATAAAATTACCGTTATCATAAATAAGATCTATGTTATCTTTGGTGTATATTCTTAATGCCGGCTTAAATGAAAAATAAAAATTATTATTAAGATATTCAAATCCAAAATAAAAATAAGTATCATTGCTTAAAACAGAATTTGGTATAAATGCCGTCTCTTTCATATCCATATAACTAAAATTATTTTTTATTCCGAACTTAGGAGTTATATCAGCGAATGCTATAGATGATATAATAAAAAAAATAAGATATATTTTTATATTTTTCATTTCTTCAATTAATCTTTAAATAAATTAAAAAGCATTTTCATGTTTTCACTTCTAAAATATGAACTTGAATAATTTGAAGGCACTGTAGTTTCTATACGGCATACTGTGCTTAAATTCTTATTAATAATCAAATTATAAAACTCCATATCATTAAAAGCATTATTACTAATTTTATATATTCCTCTTTTTAATGCTTTACCGCTATTGTCAAAAAAATCTATACTATAGCCATTAGAAGTTTTTTTTAATATTGCCTTAGCATAAGTAACGCTTATATTTTTCTTTACTAAATTCACTTCTTCATCACTTACAATGCTTTCAAGTTTATAATCATCAGTAAAGTTTATAGACATCAAATCATTCATATTGGCAGCACCCGTTACAACATAGCTCCCTGAAATTTTTAAAGGAGAAAGCTGCTTCTCTCCCTGAACAAAAAATCCCTGATTATTAGCTAAAAATAAAGTTTTATTATCTTTTAAATACATCAATTTATAATCTTTTCCAACTATCATATCAAAATTATTAATAGTTTTTTTTCCGTCTTTTATATCAGTAAAAGTTCCAGACATATTATAACTTTTGCCTCCTCTATTGTAAATATTAACAAAATCATCAAATATATTCTGACTATACAAATTAAAAGATAAAATACTTATTATAAATAAAACTTTTAAAATTTTTCTAAACATATTTTATAACCTCTATTATAGGCATTTTTATAACCTTTATTATCGGATAAATACCTGCTAAAATTGATACAGATAGTACCCATGCAAATATTAAAACAGTATCTTTAAATGTTAGTAATAAACTTAAAGGATAACCGTCAGTAGCCCCAGGAAATTTCATTATAAAGTTTGAAGCATTAAGTATTCCAGAAGCACTGTAAGAAATAATTATTGAAATAACTGAACTTAATACTGCCATTATGATAATTTCCAAAAATAAAAGTAAAGTTACATTTTTTATATTTATCCCTAATGCCCGCATAGTGCCAAACTCATTTAATCTCTCCAAAAAATTTGTAGTAAGCATCTGCATAACTGAAACAAATACTAATATGCTTAATACTCCCAAAGCTATTAAATAATTATTGGTATTCATATCAATTACAGAAAGCAAAAATGCATTCAAATCCTTCCAATCTTTAGCCTCATAATTTAAATTGTTTTCATTAAAATAGTTGTTAAGATAGTTTTTTATTTCCTCTGCCTTTTTATAATCTTTTAAATATATGAGTAAATTATGAGCATCGCCATATTCAAGACCAAATACTTCATATACAGCATTAAGAGGACAGTAAATAGTAATAGCATCTGAAGCACTATTATTTAATGATATCAAACCAACCGCCATTAAAGAACCTAAACTTATGCCCTCTCCAAAATCAGTCATCAAATTTAAATAAGTCTCTTCATCACAATTGAGATTAAAAAACTCTCCTAAATCTTTACCTAGCACCATAGTATTAATATCATCATCAAATATAGGTGTACCAGACTTTAAAGAAACTGACGACATGATTTTTGAAGGTTTTTCATAAGCATATCCTGAAAAGAATTTACTTTTATTTTCATTGCCTATAAGTCCGCCTATATCTAGTTTTTTCTGATAATCATTAACTTCATTTATAGTTTCAAGTTTTTTATAAATAATTTCAAAATCATTATCTTTAAGCATATTAATTTTTTCGCTTTTTTTATCCCAATATGATTTATCAGCTATTACAATAGAGCCTCCGCTTGTATTTATACTTGTAATAATTCCTTCTTTTGTAAAGTTATTATACCCGCTTATCATCATAAGAGATACGAAAGACACTATAATAAGTATCATATTTAAAATTGTTCTGGTTTTATTATACCAGAGATTATCAAAAGCTAATTTTATTATATTCATTTGTTTGTCCCATTAGACTTGTTTCAAAACTACTTGACAAGATTGTATATTAAATTTTTATAATTTATCAATTATAAAAATAATGTTTTATATGTTACATAAACCATCATTTCAGTATATAAGTATGCAGTCCTTTTGCTTCTCGCCGCAGGCGTACTTCGTATGGGTCACCACCGAGTAGGTGCCTATTCGGTGAAGTAGAAAGATTACATAGAGATGACAAACTATTTATTCTTTTCAGAAACAGATAAAAATATATGATTCTATGGTTGATTATCTTTGGGAAAGAAGAACTAAAATACTGAATAGATTAGAAACTCTCATAAATGAAAAACTTAAATAAATATTATTTATTTACAGGAATTCTTAAAAATATTTCTGTTCCTATAGAAAGAACATTGCTGTTTAATTTATTCCAAGCTTTTATTTCTGCTATATCAATATGGAATCTTCTTGCTATAATCCAAAGAGTATCCCCAGATCTGACATGATACATTATATCTTTATATTCATAATCAGGCGGCGGCAAAGATTCAAAATAAACGAATTTACCTTCTCTTATTCTTTGCTGTTCTTCTTCATATTGTGCCAAATCCACCTGTTTAGCATTATCAAGACCTTGAATAGGAATCATTACTTGCTGACCTATATTGAGACTTCTTGATTTTAATTTATTTATTTCTACTATGGCATTTATAGGCACACCATAAAATTTAGAAAGATGAGAAAGAGTTTCATTCATTTTTACTTCATGTCTTCTAAAAGTAACTCTTTCTGAAGCAGGTATTTTAGCAAAAGTTTCATTAAATTTATTTCCCAATCCTTCCGGAACTCTTAAAGGATATCTAACCATACCTGGAGGCGTTACTCCTCTTGCTAAATGAGGATTTAAAGCTTTTAAATCTTCAGTATCAACATCTATCATCTTGGCTATAACGGATAAATCAGCAGCATCATCAACATAAACTAAATCACCTTGAGGGAATACTACTTTAGGCTTATTTACTTTAAAACCAAATTTTTCAGGATTTTTAGCTATTATAACAGCAGCAACATATTTAGGTATATATTCCTCAGTTTCTTTAGGAAGTACGTCTGCTGCTAGTAAATCCTCAAAATCATTGCTTTTTACTTCTCTTATGGCTTTTGATATTCTTCCTCCTCCTGCATTGTATGCAATTAAAGCTATCACCCAAGATTTAAAGTTTTTATCGAGTCTTACTAAATGATCTGCAGCTGCTTTTGTAGAGCGTTCCGGGTCAAATCTATCATCAGACCAATAATTAACTTTAAGATTATATATAGCACCTGTCATAGGCATGAACTGCCAAAGTCCGGCAGCACCTGCATGAGAAACTGCCTGAGGATTGAAATCGCTTTCTATTATAGGCAAGTAAACTAAATCTTCAGGTACTCCTTTTTCTTTAAATACTTCTTTTATATAAGGAAGATATATTTGGGATCTGTCTATAATTTTTTGCATATAGTTTTTCCAGCTTCCTTGATATCTATTTATATAGTATGAAACTCTATCGCTTCTAAAATTATTTACATCAAAACCTCTAAGCTCTACAACTTTTATATCGCGTCCAAGTGATTCCCCAAAAATACTAAGTTCGTATAAATTTACACCGTCTAATGCTTTTCTTATATACATATCAAAAGTGTCGCAAGAGTTTGCAAATAACATTATTATTATGAGTAAAATAATTATTATATTCTTTTTTATGTTTCTAATAATAAACCTGCCTTAAAATTATTAATATATTTAACATTATTATTTAAAGATTTTCAAGTTATTTTTACATTTTAAAATCGGATATTATGACAAATAAATTTAACTTATATGAATAGAGTAGAGATGCTGCAATTTTGTGAATTTACATAGTTAGTATTAAAAACACATTCTATGGTTTTTATTTATAGTAATTTTTTATATATTGTTTTAGTTTTAAATAAGATAATAATATTTAAATAAAGGATAGTCCCAATAATTAATAAACAAAATTAGTTTAGAAACAACTATATTAATAAAAAAATATATCATCTAAAGAATTTTTTATCTAAATATTCTTTTGAAAGTCTTAATACAAAAGGTCTTCCATGAGGACAATTTGTAAGTATATTTTCTTCTTCGAGTAAATCAAGCAATGTCTGCATATCACTGTTTGAAAGTTTATCTCCAGCCTTAGGAGAATATTTGCATGATATAGTAGAACAAGTATGCTTTATTACTTTTTCTAAATTGTTATTATCTCCTTTTGAAATATATATATCCAAAATGTCTTTTATTATTTTTTCTATTTTTTGGTTTCTAGGAATATATATTGGTATATCTTCTATTATAATGCTATGTTTTGAATTAGTTTCAAATTTTATACCTATTGATTCTATTGATTCTTTTGAGGCATTTAAAATATCTATTTCATAATCTCTATACTCAATTTCGCATGGTATAAGAAGTTTTTCATACTCTATTTTTTTTGACATAAGAGTTTTGTATATTCTCTCATAATTAAGCCTTTCATAAGCGGCATGCTGATCTATTATATACATTTCTCCGCCTCTTTCAGCTACTATGTATGAAGAAAATACCTGTCCTATGGCTCTTGTGTACTCTCCAAATTCCATATTATTAGTATTAAAATTATTATTATTTAAATTTATTTCTTTATTAATATTATTTTCTTCTATTATATTTGTTATATTGCCGTTATTATTTAAATCATATTCTCTATAGCTGCTATTTGAATAGTTTATATTATCATATTTTTTTTTATTTGATGATTCAGTATTATAATTTGAAGTATTATATGTATTGTAATTATTATTCTGTATTGGAAAAGTAGGGGTTATATCTTTATCAATATCTATTTCTATATTAACAGAATCTAAATTGTTTCCTGAGTTTATATTATTTACTATAGTATTATACAGTATACCTGATATTTCTCTTTCATTTTTTATTCTCACTTCTTTTTTGCTTGGGTGAACATTCACATCTATTTTGCTGCTGTCAATATTAATGTATAGGAAAAAGAATGGATATCTCTCTTTAGGTATGGCATTAGAGTATGCATTTTTAATAGCATAAGCAAGAACTCTATTTTCTATAGGTCTGTTATTTAGAAATATAAAATTATTCTTTCTTATAGATTGGCTTATTTTAGAATTTGAAAATAAACCGTATATTGATACATCATCTTTTTCTATTTCAATTTCTATTAAATTTCTAAATATATTGCTGTCAGATAAGTAATTTTCTATTCTTTCTTTTAGAGTATCTGCTTTTATATATGAACTTACAACTTTACCATTATTTTTAAGTTTCATAGAAATATTAGGCTGTACTAATGCTTCCATATCAAAAACTTCTTTAACTAGGAAAAATTCTCTTGAAATATGTTTAAGAAATTTGTATCTTGCAGGTATATTAAAGAATAGATTTTTGGCTATAATTTTCGTACCCTGTGAAGCAGCAGCAGGTTTATGTTCTATTATCTTACCTCCTTCTACTAGTATTTTTCCTCCATTGCTTTCTTCTACACTTTTTGAAACAATTTCTAAATTTGTAACATCGGATATAGATGCTAAAGCCTCTCCTCTAAAGCCTAATGTATATATTGAATCCAAATCTTCTATAGAATGTATTTTACTTGTAGCATGATGAGTTATAGCTAGAGGAAGTTCATTGAATCTTATTCCGCTTCCATCATCTTCTACTATCATAGATCTAATACCGGCTTCTTCTACTGAGACTTCTATATTTGAAGCTCCTGAATCTATTGCATTTTCTAATAATTCTTTAAGCATAGATGCAGGTCTTTCTATAACTTCTCCGGCAGCTATACGATTAGCTACAGATTGCGGTAATTTTATAATATTTTTAATCATAATATTGATATTCTATCATAAAAACTAATAAAAAGATATAAAAAATTATATATACATAATATAGATGTATGATATGTTAATATATAGAAATATGATTTTTTTTGTAACCATATAATAGTAAAGTATCTATTTAGTTCATTTATTATTTATAATTACTAAAATAATATACTATTACTATTTATAATAAAAAAAATTAATATTTAATTGAATTTAATAAAAAAATGTACTATAATAAAAGCAACACATTAATATTTTACGTTTAAATATGAATGTGAAAACTAATAATTCTTTGGAGATTAAAAATGTCTAGAAAAATAGTAATAGCAAGTGCCTGCCGTACAGCAATAGGAAGTATGGGCGGATCTTTAAGTACAGTTCCAGCTGCTGAACTTGGTGCAATAGTTATAAAAGAAGCTTTAAATAGAGCTAAAGTTGCTCCTAATCAAGTTGATATGGTATATATGGGTTGTGTTATACAAGCATCACAAGGTCAGAATGTTGCTCGTCAAAGTTCTATAAAAGCAGGCTTACCTGTAGAAGTACCTGCTATGACAATAAATGTTGTTTGCGGTTCAGGACTTGATGCTGTAAATATTGCTGCTAATATGATCGCTGCTGGAAATGCTGATATAGTAGTTGCAGGCGGTACTGAAAATATGTCATTAGCACCTTATGCACTTAAAAAAGCTCGTTATGGTTACAGAATGGGTAATGATACAATAATAGATACTATGGTTAATGATGCTCTTTGGGATGCATTCAATAACTATCACATGGGTATAACAGCAGAAAATGTTTGTGATGATTGGAAACTTACTAGAGAAGAATTAGATGCATTTGCTGCTAATTCTCAGCAAAAAGCCGTTAAAGCTCAGGAAGCTGGTGCTTTCAAAAAAGAAATAGTACCTGTAACTATTAAAACTAAAAAAGGCGAGATAGTATTTGATAAAGATGAAGGTCCAAGACCTGGAACTACAGTAGAAAGTTTAGCTAAATTAAAACCTGCATTCAAACCAGACGGCGGAAAAGTTACAGCTGGTAATGCTTCTAGTATCAATGACGGAGCTGCTGCAGTAGTAGTAATGAGCGAAGAAAAAGCTAAAGAATTAGGTATTAAACCTATGGCTACTTGGATTGCAGGCGGTTTAGGCGGTGTTGAACCTAGAATTATGGGTATTGGACCTGTTGCTGCTACTAAAAAATTATTAGCTAAAACAGGATTAACTATTAAAGATTTCGATATCATTGAATCTAACGAAGCTTTCGCTGCTCAGTCAGTTGCAGTTGGTAAAGAATTAGGTATTGATGTAGAAAAACAGCTTAACCCTAATGGCGGAGCTATAGCTTTAGGACACCCAGTAGGTGCTTCAGGCTGCAGAATTTTAGTTACATTACTTCATGAAATGGAAGCTAAAAATGCTAAAAGAGGTCTTGCTACTCTTTGTATCGGCGGCGGTATGGGCTGTGCTACTATAGTAGAAAGAGAGTAGTATTTTTTTGTTTATTAAATATAGATAGTGTTTAGTCTGATTTATTAATGAAAATAACTTTTAAATAATTAAGGTTATTAATTTATTAGCCTTTGTATTATTTCTTCAATACAAAGGCTAGTATATAATATAAAAATTATGGGTTATGATAATATTTTAGTGATAAGGAGAAAAAATGGAATTCATTAAATATGAAGAAAAAGGTATGATTGGTATTATAACCATAAGCAGAGAAAAAGCTCTTAATGCTCTTAATTCTCAGGTTTTAGATGAAATCGAAAAAACTTTTGATTCTGTAAATATTAATAATATAAGATGTTTAATATTAACAGGTGCCGGCGAAAAATCTTTTGTTGCTGGTGCTGATATATCTCAAATGAGTACATCTAGTAAAGCAGAAGGTGAAGCTTTTGGTAAAAAAGGAAATGATGTATTTAGAAAAATAGAAACTTTTCCTATTCCTGTAATAGCTGCTATTAATGGATTCGCTTTGGGCGGAGGATGTGAAATAGCTATGAGCTGCGATATTCGTATTTGTTCTGATAATGCTATATTTGGTCAGCCTGAAGTAGGTTTAGGAATTACTCCTGGTTTCGGAGGTACTCAAAGACTTCCTAGAATAGTTGGAGTAGGTATGGCTAAACAGATAATTTATAGTGCTAAAAATATTAAAGCTGATGAAGCATTAAGAATAGGACTTGTTAATGCTGTTTATCCTCAGGCAGAACTTATGGCTGCTGCTGAAAAATTGGCTAATACTATAGCTGCTGCTGCTCCTATAGCTGTAAGAAATTGTAAAAAAGCTATTAATGAAGGCTTACAAGTTGATATGGACAAAGCTATCGTTATAGAAGAAAAATTATTTGGCGATTGTTTTGAAACTGAGGACCAAAAAGAGGGTATGAAAGCTTTCTTAGAAAAAAGAAAAGTTGAAAAATTTGTTAATAAATAATAAAATATTTAAAGCTATAAATCTAATGATAATAAAAAATAAATTTTATAAATTAGTTATAGCTGTAATAATAAAAATTAAGGAGTTATAAAATGAAAGTAGGTGTAATTGGTGCTGGTGCTATGGGTTCTGGTATAGCACAAGCTTTTGCTCAAACAGAAGGTTATGAAGTTTATTTGTGCGATATAAAAGAAGAATTTGCTGCTGGCGGTAAAGAAAAAATTGCTAAAAGTTTTGCTGGAAGAGTAGCTAAAGGTAAAATGCAGCAAGCTGATGCTGATAAAATTTTATCTAAAATTACTACTGGTTTAAAAGAGATTTGTAAAGATGCCGATTTAATTATTGAAGCTGCTTTTGAAAATTTAGAAGTTAAAAAAACAACATTCTCTGAATTACATAAAATTTGTAAATCTGATTGTATATTCGCTTCTAATACTTCTTCTCTTTCTATTACAGAAATAAGTTCAGGAATAGGAAGACCTGTTGTAGGTATGCACTTCTTTAATCCTGCTCCTGTTATGAAATTAGTTGAAGTTATTTCAGGACTTAATACTCCTAGAGATGTAGTTGAAAAAATCATTAAAATATCTCAGGAAATAGGAAAAACTCCAGTAGAAGTTAATGAAACAGCTGGTTTTGTTGTTAACCGTATACTTGTTCCTATGATTAATGAAGGTATTGAATTATATTCTATGGGTATTGCTTCTGCTGAAGGTATTGATAATGCTATGAAATTAGGTGCTAATCACCCAATGGGTCCTCTTGCTTTAGGAGATTTAATAGGACTTGATATAGTTCTTGCTATTATGGAAGTTCTACAAAGAGAAACAGGTGATCCTAAATACAGACCTAGTGCTTTACTTAGAAAAATGGTTAGAGGCGGATTGTTAGGACAAAAAACAGGAAAAGGTTTCTACGATTATACTAAAAAATAATATTATTTTTATTAGTTTATATCAAGATGCGGGTAAGATATATTAATTATCTTCCCGTATTTTTTTATTTGAAATTAAAATATTAAAAATCTGAATAATTAAAAAAGCTTCAGTAACTACTATTATATCCTAATAAATGCTAAAATTAAATTTGATAATGAAAAAAATATTATGGTTGATAACAATATTAATTATTTAAAAATATACTTGTAATTTATAAGAAAAATAAGTAAAATAAGAAAAAATTATTATAAGAATTATATTATTTAATAATATTTAAATTTTTTATTATATTATATATAATAAAAGTATATTGAATAATAAAAATGGGGATAAAGTATGAAATACAATGAAATAAACAATGAGGGTATAGAAAAATTAATGGATATATTCTATGCCAGAATTAGAACAAATGAGCAATTAGGTCCTATATTTAATGGGGCAGTTGGTATTGATGATGCTTCTTGGGAAAGACATAAAGAAAAAATAGCAAAATTTTGGAAAACTATGCTTTTGAATGAAAGGCTATATATGGGAAATCCTGTACAGCCTCATATTAACTTACTTCCTTTTGACATTAAACTTTTTGATGTTTGGCTTGATTTGTTTAAAGAATGTTTGAATCAAGTATTTGAAGAAGATGCTGCTGAACATTTCTATGAAATTGCTTGTAATATAGCAAGAAATTTCAAGGCTGTATTATTTCAGCAATAAATGTATTTCAAGGTAAGGGATAATTTCATAATTATTTTATTCCTTTACCTTTATACATTTGATATATTTTTCCTGATTTTTGCCAATATGGATATAAATTTATCTTTATCTTCATGATTCAATTCTTTTACTATATTTCCTAAAACTTGATTTTCATAATTTTCTATAATAGGAAGATCTTTTTTAGCTTTATCTGTAAGGAATAATGAAAAAGCTCTTTTATCTAGCTTCTTTTCTTTTCTTATTATGAAATATTTTATTTCCAATTTGTCTATCATCGCTTTAACAGTATTCTGATCTTTATCAAGTCTTAATGATAATTCTTTTTGTGATATTCCTTCCTCTTTAGCAAGCTCCTTTAATACTATTAACTGTTCGGGTGTAATATCAAATCCATTTATTTGTTTGCCTATATACTGATATATTTTTCTTGCAGTATAACAAATATCATATCCTATATTTTTAATATTATACTCCTTATAAAATATGCTATCATAAACTATTTTTATGATAGCATATATTTAATTTTTTGTTAATAATTATTTTTATTTTTTTATTTATTTAATTCTTTTTCAGCTCTTTCTATTAAAGAGTTTAAATATTTTTCCATATTATCTTTTGACATAATAAATGGATTTTTTTCTGTTGCTTTTAGACTGCCTGCTTTTTCTAAGTTAGCGTATCCATTATCTGCAAATAGATGTGCTGTTAATGATACTAATGCATTTTTTGAAATAGCTTCTTTTTTAAAATATTCTGCTGAAGTTTTATATTTTAATATAGAATCTCTATCTTTTGGAAGCCCTGTTCCGCCCCAAAGTATGGCAGTGTATTCTTTTCCTCTGAATTTTACAGGAAATATAAAAGAAGTGCATCCCGGTGTATGTCCTGGAGTTTCTAATATAGTGATGCTTGTATCTCCAAGCTTTATTATATCTTTATCTTTTGAATATATGTCAACTTTTGTTTTTGGAGAACGAGGTGAGTTTGCACCTGTATTTAAATTGTTCATTAAGTCTGTATCTGTTTTTGTAAGTACAACTTTAGCACTGTATTTTTCTCTCAAATAATTAGCTCCGCCGTAATGATCTCCATGTCCATGACTTAATATAATATATTTTAAATCTTTTGGATCTAATCCGAAACCTTTAATGCCGTCTTCTATGAGTTTTGCATCTCTGTTGTCCCACATAGAATCTATTAATATTAAGCCTTCTGATGTACTTATTACCCAAGCGAAAACACTCACAGAACCTATACAGTATACATTATCAAATACTTTTGTAGGTTTTAATGGAGTGTTGTCGTTTAGGTAATCCATTGGAGTTTTTTCAGCAGCAAAGACTGAAAAAATTAATATTAAATAAATGAAAAAGGTTTTTTCCAAAATGACATCAATTTTTGCCTCCTTATGTAATTTATTTGTAAATAATAGTATGTATACATATTATTGTCAATATGAATAATTCTTTTTTTATTAAAAAAATAAAAAATTATCATATTTATGATTATAATAATATTTTATATGTGGTATAATAATTAAATCTTATGCTTTGGAAAGTATTATGTTAAGAAAATCATTAATTATAATTTTTCTTTTGGTTACAGGTATTTTATATTCTCAGGAGTCTCAGGAGCCTCCTGTAAATATACCAATAATAAAGGCTATAGCCAATAATGATATTAAGACTTTACAGAAATTGATAGAAGATGGTGCGGATGTGAATGTTAAAGATGCAGAAGGGAATACTCCGCTTATATGGGCTTCTATTCTCGGATTGGATAAGATAGTGGAAGAATTATTATCAAGCGGTGCTGATATTAATATGGGTAATAGTTTTGGAAATACTCCTATAATGGCTGCTGTATTGGAGGGAAATAATGGGACTATAAGAACTTTAATATCAAAAGGTGCTGATTTAAATATTAAAAATAAAGATGGATGGACTGCTGTAATGTGGGCTTGTGTTAATGGTAATTTATCTGTTCTTAAAATGCTTGTCAATGCAAGGGCTGAGATTAATGTAAAAGATATTAATGGAAGCACACCTTTAATGGTGGCATCAGACAGCGGATATACTGATATAGTTAAAGAGCTTATAAAATTAGATGTTAATGTAAATGAAAAGAATAATTTTGGTGATACTGCCATAATGATGGGAGCTATTATTGGGGATGCATCTATTGTACGAGAATTAATTAAAGCAGGTGCAAATATAAATGAAAAAGGATCTAATGGAGGATCTGCTTTGATATATGCATCAAGGTTTGGAAGAATAGAGGTAGTGAGGGAATTATTAAAAAATAATGCAGATGTTAATATTACAGCTGATGATGGTACTTCTCCTATATTAGCTGCATGTATAGACGGACACAGTGATATTGTAAAAGAATTAATAAAAAATAATGCTGATATTAACAAACCTGATAATGTAGGATATTGTCCATTGATAGTTTCTGCTATAGAGGATCATATAGTAATAGTTGAGGCTTTATTAAATGCGGGAGCTGATATTGAAGCAGTTACTAAAGAGGGATATACGGCATTGATGGGGGCAGCTATTAGAGGAAACTTAGAAATGGCTCAGGTTTTGCTAGATGCAGGAGCTGATATAAATCATAAAGCACCTAATGGAAAAACGGCATTAAGCATGGCGGAGGAAAAAGAACAGGAAGAGATGGTGAATTTTCTGAAAGCCAACGGTGCAAAATAAAAATTGTGAGCATCCGTTAAGTTTACTTGACGGATCTTTATAGTGAACAATTTTTATGATAGTAATTTATTATTGTTGGCTATAAACTTTCTTAAAAATGTCTAACAATCTTATTATCTATTAACAAAAAATACAGTAGAAGTCATTTGGTATAGGCATGTTGTTTTATGCATATATAAGATAGCATCAATAAAATATAAAGAATTTTAATCATTCATTTTACTAAAGGTATTGTTTTTTATTTCTTAATAATATAATATTATACACAATAAAAAAATGATAGGATATCAATGTTTAAAGACAGCGGCATAACAACTCAGGATTTACTTAAATCCGTAAGACAAATAGAGATAAAAACTTCGAGAATAGTGAACTCATATTTTGCAGGGCAGTATCATTCTGCTTTTAAAGGGCAGGGTATAGAATTTGATGAAGTTAGAAAATATACTATAGGCGATGATGTTAGAGCTATGGATTGGAAGGTTAGTGCTAGATATAATGAGCCTTTCATAAAACGGTTTAGAGAAGAAAGAGAACTTAGTGTTGTAATACTTGCCGATTTTTCAGCATCCACAGATTTCGGATTCACTAAAACAAAACATAATTTGATAGTTGAGCTTAGTGCATTGCTTAGCTTTTCAGCTTTAAAAAATAATGATAAGGTGGGACTTTTAATATTTACTGATACGGTGGAGAAATTTATTCCTTTAAATAAAGGCAAAAATCATGTTCTTAGAATAATAAGAGAGCTTATAGAATTTACTCCTAAAAGCACGCAGACTAATGTTGATAGTGCCTTAGAATATTTTAACAGAATACAGAAAAGAGACAGCATCACTTTTTTGATAACAGATGCCTGCTGTGAACTTCCTAAAAAGGAAATAGATATTACGAGAAAGCGTCATGATTTTATAGTATGTTTGGTTAATGATAGGCTTGAGTATCATCTTCCTAATTTGGGCGGCACTTTGGTGTTGTCTGATTTGGAAAATGATGATTATGTTTATTTCGATATGTCCAATAAAAAAATAAGGGAAGAATATCTTAATGAGCAGAATAGAATTATGGAAGAAAGATTAGATTTTTTAAAAAGAAATTCTATAGAGCGTATAATTCTTGATACTTCTAGTGATTATGTTAATGATGTAATGAAATTTTTTGTCAAAAGAAGAAGATAATTAAATTTTAGGATTTATTATGACAAAAGATATGACTGTCGGAAGTCCTTTCAAAACTATAATATATTTTTCTATACCAATGCTTATAGGAGGCATATTTCAGCAATTTTATAGTGTTGCAGATACAATTATAATAGGTAAATTTGCAGGTTCTAGGGCTTTAGCTTCTATTGGTGCCACAACTTCAACTATGTTTTTCTTTTTATCATTTGCTGTAGGCTTTACGAATGCTTTTTCTATAGTTATGGGGCAGTTTTTTGGGGCTAAAAATGAGGTTATGATTAAAAGGACTTTTTTAAACTCCATTTATATAACATTGGGCAGTTCTTTAATACTTTTGATATTTGGTTTATTTTTTTCAAAGTATTTGATGATTCTTTTAAAGACTCCTCCTGATATAATAGAAAATTCTATAATTTATTTGAAAATATGTGTAGGCTTATCATTCGGACAGCTTTTTTATAATGGTGCTGCAAGTATATTGAGAGCTTTGGGAGACAGTAAAACTCCTTTATATTTTTTAATACTTACAACTATACTCAATATTATATTAGATTTAATTTTTGTTGTTTTATTAGATATGAATGTCGCAGGTGTTGCAATAGCTACTGTAATATCTCAAATGATTTCAGCTATTTTAAGCATACTATATATAGTGAAAAAATTTCCTATTTTAAAATTAAATAAAAGTGATATGGTATTTGAATTTGATAATTTATTTATGATAATTAAAATAGGAATATCTATGAGTATACAGGCTATATTTTTATCAATAGGAGAAATGATTATAAGCGGTGTAGTTAATACTTTTGGTACTAATGTTGTGGCATCATATACTACAGGAAATAGAATAAATCAATTTGCATCTATGGCATTTTTTGTTATTTCTGAGGCTTTTGCGGTATATACGGCACAAAATTTTGGAGCTGGTAGGATTGATAGGATAAAAGAAGGTTTCAGAAGTATAATATTACTTTCTCTATCATTGAGCGTATTGGCAGCTGTAATAATATTTTTATTTGGAGATCATTTAGTGAGAATATTTATATCTAGTAAAGATGAGTATATAGATATAATATCAGAAATATGTAAAGGATATCTGAGAATATCTTCTTTATTTTATCCGTTTTTAGGAATAATAGTTTTATATAATAATTCTGTAAGGGCTATTGGAAAAGCATTGATTCCTTTGATATCGGGAATAACTGAACTTGTTATAAAAGTTGGAGGCTCTGTATTTTTATCAATACCATTAGGATATGTTGGAATATGGTTTGCAAATCCTGTAGGCTGGGCTATAGGAATAATTCCTACTTGTATATATTTTCATAAATATGCTTTTAATAAAAAAACTAATAATATTTATTAAAATATATAATTTTATTTTCCTCTGCTGAAGAAAGATCTTATCATGAGAAAACCTCCCATCGCAGCTAAAACTATATTTGGAAACCACATGGCGATAATAGGCGGTACTTTTTTACTGCCTGCAATTAATTCTGCTGCAGTAATAAGCAAATAATATATAACAACTACTATTACAGATAGTCCGAATCCAAACCCTTTACCGCTTCTTTTTCCAACTATTCCTAAAGGAGCTCCTATCAAAACCATAAATAAACATGCAGCAGGTATAGAAATAAATTTATGAAACTCTACATAATAAAAATATGGTACAGATTCATCAATAGCTTTTTCTTTTAAAGCTTTTAATTCTGCTGAATTGGTTTGTATATATTCATTAGAAAATGAAGTTATATCAACGGCATTAGTATCTATGTTATTATAAGCATTTATTATCATTCCGTTTATTTGGTCATCAGCAGATTTATTTGCAGCTGCTTTTGAATCATTGATTTTTTTCATTATTTCCCAAGAAGGCATTTCTCTTAATCCTCTTTCATGGGAAGTCAATGTACTTACATTTCTTACAATATTGATATCCATAGAATCAAATACAGTATAATCATTAGATATAAATCCATATCCCGGCATTTCCTGTACAACACCGTCATATAAAGTTAAAGTTACCACCTGAGCATTAGCCTCATTATTTTTCCAAAGACCATATTTGGCAGTGATCACTCTTTTAGTTTCGGATCTGTCATATATTACAACATTAGACATACTTGTATCATCTGCATATTTTGATCCTATTGATAATCCCATATCTTGAATATCAGAGAACTCTAATTTCCCTACCGCAATAGAAGGTTTAATATTAACCATATATGAAATTAATGTTCTGTATCTGTAATTAGCTTCAGACATAACAACATTGTTAAAAAATAATGAAAAACAGAATGTAATAATTCCCAATATTATAATAGGTGCGTATATTCTCATATGCGGAAACCCCAAAGCACGCATTACTATTATCTCATTATCTGAGGAAAGTCTGCCGTATCCTATGATGCTTGCCATAAGTATAGACATAGGTATTGTTATTGCAATATTAAAAGGAAGCATATATACAAACACTTCCAATGACATTAATAAAGGGGCTCCATTATTTACAATAAGTCTTATTAATTCGGGCAGAAGCTGTATTACAAATATAAATGTAAAAAATAAAATACCCGCAAAGAATGGGCCTATAGTTTCAATGATTATATATTTGTTAATTTTTTTCATAATTATATATAGCTAATAAAAACTCCAAATACTAATATTGCCAATGATATATATAGTAAATAATCACATATTATAGGAGCTATTAAAACTAAAAATGCTTTTAATGAGCTTTCTATATTAAATGAGTATTTTATATTATTATAAAGTAAAATTATATAATATAACTGCAATAGCAATAAAACTGCAATTTGTATAAAATACAGATAAGAAAATCTTCCAAATATTAATGTTATAGGAAGAATAAGAATAAATATTCCATATATACCAAAACAGTTATTAATGAAAGTTGTTATATATTTTTTATCATTATTTTTAAAAAATATTGATATTGTAAGATTAATAACAGCTATTTTACCTATATTCGATATTGCAATATATGCTGCTAAACCAAATGATAATACAATTAAAGTTAATATATTGGATTTAGATGATGCTGTATATAATGCTGATATAGCTATGCTTAAAGATGCAAGTAAATATATAAATATAGAATATTCAAAATTTATAGATTTTTTTATAGCCTCTTTAGGTTTTAATATATAATAGTATATAGCTTCATGTAACTGCATTAATTTACTCCATTATAATTTGGAATATAAATATACATAGGCACACCAATATATTTTGTATTCATTATTTCTTCATAAGGAAAAGGAATACTAGATTTTGGCTTAATAGTTTCTGATATATTCGCAAAGAATAAATTCAGCACATCATTTTTTTCTTTAGGTTTATCTATTATATAAGGCTCTTCATCCTCTATTCCGCCCATTTTGGCAGCTTCTTTTACAGCATCATGTAAAGTTCCTATAGAATCTATAAGCCCTATTTCCAATGCTTTTTTTCCGCTGAATACTCTGCCGTCAAATATATCTTCTCTATTACCTTTTATTTTATCTCCTCTTGACTGTTCAACAACATTTGTAAACTGTCCTACAAATTCATCTGTCATATCCTGCCAATATGCAAGCTCATCTTCTCTAGGTGCTCTGAAAGGAGACAGAGAATCTTTATTTCTGCCGCTTTTTATAGTATACATTTTTATTCCATACTTGTCCATCAATTCTGATATGTTAAAGAATTGAGATATAACGCCTATACTTCCTGTGAGAGTAGATTCATTAGCATATATTTTATCTGCTATCATTGATATATAGTATCCGCCGCTTGCCGCCATTGATCTGAAAGATGCCACTATTGGTTTAGGATATTTTTCTTTTAATTCCTGTAAATATTTTAAAGCCTCTTCACATGAGGTTAAAGAACCTCCGGGACTATCAACCTGAAGTACAATAGCCTTAACTTTCGGATGCTGCATATAATATTCAAAATCTGAAATAAGCTCTTCTGTTACTGAAGGATATTCCATACCTAAACTATTCTTTCTTTTTATATGAGTTATAACTCCATTTAAATCTATTATTGCTATTCCATCTTTCAAAGCATTTTTTGATTGTATAGAAGAATTAATATTTGATGATATATTAATATTTTCATTTTTTAAAAATATACTTGCAGCTCCTATAATTATTGATATTATTATAAGTAATGTAAATATTAACTCTCTTTTGCTGCTTTTTTCTTTTTTGATTTCGTTCTTTTTATCTGTGAGGCATTCTTTTTCGTTACTGTCTTCTTGATTCTCTTTTTCTTCTTCGTATGACATTTTGCTTTCTCCTTATTATCTTCTATTTCTGTATTTTCTATATTTTCTACATTGTTATCAGAAATATTATTATTCTCATTATTATTATGTGATTGTTCTATATAGAAATGTTCCATATATAGGCATACAAATATTACAGGTTCTCTGCCTATTATCTGAATAAATTTTTTGCGTAGAGCTTCTCTTACTTCATATTTTATAGTAGAAGGCGTTTTTTTATTTCTATTTAATAACTTTCTAACAGCTTCTATTGCTGAGTTTATTCCTTCTTCTCTTAATTGTTCAGTTTTATTGATAATGCCTTCTTTTTCTCCGCCTGTATATGTAAAGCCTTTACTCTCTAAATCAACTTTTATATCATACTGTCCTGCAGCATTTTTCTTAGCTACAACATTGGCAACTACTACTCCGTTAAGAGATAATTGCTCCCTATCATAGAATATACTTTCCTCTAAATCTCCTACACCTTTTCCATCAACATATATATTTCTTATCTCTATAGGATCTGTGATTTTTGCTTCTAAAGTTTCATCTATTTCAAGTACATTTCCATTATAAAGCAGGAATCCTTTAGTGTCTAATCCATTTAAATTTTCAACTAATTTTATATGGCTAATTAAATGTCTTTTCTCACCATGTATAGGAATAAAATATTTAGGTTTTACTAGTCTGTACATTAATTTTAAATCTTCGCTAGAAGCATGTCCTGATACATGAAGAAGTTTTTTATCTTCGCCTACCATTTTAGCACCAAGATCAAACAGATTATTTATCATTCTAGTAACTGCCATTTCATTTCCCGGTATAACGCTTGATGAGAATATAACCATATCCCCGTCTTCTACTTTTATATGTTTATGAGCTTCTGCTGCTATAAGCGATAATGAGGAATAAGGTTCTCCCTGAGTTCCTGTAGTTATGCATACTATTTTTTCTCTAGGATATTTATTTATTTTGTCTATTGGTATAACTATATCATATAGATTTAGATATCCCATATCCTGAGCAATTTTAGTAAACTTTATTAAACTTCTTCCAGAGAATGCTACAAATTTATTATTAACTTTTGCAGCGGTTACTAAATCCTGTATTCTTTCTATGCTGCTTGCAAATACGGCAACAATAATCATTCCGTCTTCATAAGCGAATAGGGGAGTCATATTATTTTGGACAACGCTTTCACTCATAGAAAATCCTTCTCTCTGACAGTTTGTGGAATCTGCCAGCATAAGAAGAACTCCGTTTTCTCCGTATTCAGCGAATTTATAAAGATCTATAAATCTATCAGTAGTTGGGTTTAAATCTATTTTGAAATCACCTGTATGTATTATAACACCAAGAGGCGTTGTTATTGCTACACCAACTCCGTCAGGTATGCTATGGTTTACTCTTATAAATTCTATATCAAAATTCATTCCTAATTGTATTTTATTTCTAGGTTCAACTTCATGTAATTTTGCATCTTTATATTCATTTTTATAATCATTTAATTTAGCTCTTAAAAAAGCCAAAGTAAGTCTTGAACCGTATATAGGAATATCAGGAAATTTTCTAAGGAAATGAGGTATAGCACCTATATGATCTTCATGACCATGAGTAAGTATAAGTCCTATTATATTTTTATCTTCTAAATATGAAGTATCAGGAATCACATAATCTATACCTAGCATATGATATCTTGGAAACATAAATCCGCAGTCTACTATTAGAAGTTCATTTCCATATTCTATAACTGTCATATTCATACCTATTTCCTGTACTCCGCCAAGAGGTATGATTCTTATTTTATCATTATTATTCATTCATTAACTACTTTATATTTAAATTACTATAATAAAATTCAAATTTATTTTTTATTTTAACTATAATCAAAATTAAGTCAAGTTATAATTTTAATAGATAAATTAGTTTGATATTATAATGCGTAAACCATATTCAGATTTACGCATTAAAAATATATAGTCAGAATATTATAATAACTATTGCTGATTATTTAATATCATTCCATTTTTTATTATAAAAATATTTTTTCCGTCAGAGACTATTGATAAAGCATCTTCCTGATTATTATCCATAGCCGATACATAATCATATCCGCCGAATTCTCTTCTTATAGAATTATTTTTATTCATTATAAAGTAATAATGTTTTCCAAGTCTTTCTCCTGTAAATGCAAATGAATCTCCTAAAAACTTAAATGAAGTTATTCTGTTATAAGAAGGACTTTCAAAGTCATTAGCTATTATATATTCTCTACCATTCATAGAAGCATTATAAACCAAACTATTATTTGTAGAGAAATATATATCATTTACTTTATCAAAGTTTCTAGGAAGCCTTCTACCATTAACTATTAAAAATGATACATTATTTGTCTGTGCTGAGTATGCGAATATTGTACTGTCAAAAGAGTATTTATAATTATGTATCATATCATAATTAGTAGTCATATTGCCGCCTACATACAACTGCATGGTGTTATTAGTATTAATATTGATAAATACTAATGTTTTACCGTCAGGTGAGAATGACATATTAGTTACTGAATTAAACTCTCCATAATTTCTTCCATTAGCTATAACGCTTGTCATTATAAATTCATTACTGATAATTGAATTTGTAAATTCTGGTGCTGCTGGAAGTTCTGTTAATTCATTGTATCTTATATTTGTTATTACATTTGTTACAACCATTAAAGCTATAGTATTGGATTGTCCTTTTACTGTTATACCTTCTTCATTTGTATAGACACTGATATTTGAAAGATTATAATTTGTTACAGTTGTTGTATTGGTAACTATTTCATTAGTCATATTATTAGCATTTGTAATAAAATTATTTGAAATTGAATCATTTGAACTAATCATATTTGTTGAATTAGTATTTATTTCAGGCATAGCTTTTACTGCATAAGCTATACTATTATTATTGAATGAAGCTAAATCATCTACTAATCTGAAACTCTCACTATCAGTGCTTCCTGTAAATATAACAGCATTTCCTTCATTTTCTATAACATATACTATATTGTTTCCGTCATTTGAAAATTTAAGTCTGTCTGCTTTGGCTGATACCTGTTTTTCTTCTCCATTAATATTAACAAAATACTGTCCGTCTCTTGAATAAGAAAAAGCGTAAGAATTATCATTAATAACACTGTCATATAATTCAGAATACTGCACTTTAGCTTCTCCATTAACAACAGCCACTCCATAATTCATTAATCTTGTAAATATTATAGAATTATTTCCTGAGAAAATTTCTCTCTCTATAGAATCAAATTCCTGTTCAACATTTCCATATATTAAAACCCACATATCTTTACCAAGAGAAGTTTTCAGCATAGTTGCAATTAAAGTTCCATTAGGAAGTATTTTTATACTGCCGGCATCTTTATAGCCTGTTAATCTGGCATTTTTATATATTATATCAAAAGTTTTTCCAGAATTAGCAGTATTTTTTTCTATTATTACCGCATAATTTGTTTCTGATAAAATATATGAATTATTTAGTTTTTCTCCGATTTGAAATGTGTATATTTGAGTGAAGCCTCTTGCACATAATAAAAGAAATACTATAGATATAATGTATAACTTTTTCATAATAATTCCTGCTGCTAATATTATATATTTTTTTATATATTCGGAACTATTATACTCTAAAATTAATAATTATGTATAATAATATGCTTAAAAAAAATAAAATTTTGACGAATATTTTTCAGAGTTATTTTAAATTTGGAGGCTATATGAAATACTGCTATATCATTATAATCATTTTTACCATACTTGTATCATGCAAATCTGCTGAAAAAACTGTTTCTATCAATAATATCAATTTTAATGAAGGCTGGGTTAATGAGAATAAATTTATAGCTACTTCTATAGGATATCCTAATGGTTATGCAGTAACCAAAGATGAAATTGAAACAAGTGCTTTTAATGCAGCATTAGCATTATCAAAGGTAAAAATAGAAAATGCTTTTGCAAAAGAACTTCCAAATAATAAATTTGAAAATGATGAATTAAAAAATATAGTAGAAAAATATATAAAGGTAGAATATTCAAGTTTTGTTGATGATAGATATTGTCAGATAAAGACAACTGTAGAATATAATAACTTATTAGGGCTTCTTAGAGATGGGAATTTAAAAAAATTTTTAAATTAGCTTTACATTTTTTTTACTTTTATCTGTTTATAAAGTTTTAATAAATAACTATATTAAAAAAGGGGAAGATGTATGAGTCTTAGAAAGTTTTTATTTTTGGTAGCTATAGTTCTTTTTGCAGCTAGCTTATTCCTATTCGCTCAAGGAAAAGTTGATTTAGCTAAAGTACCTGATGGTACATATTTAGGAAATTACAAAGCTACTTATAAAACAAGACAAGGAGACTATCAAGCTAAAGTTACTGTTGCAGGCGGTAAATTAACTAAAGTTGTGTTAACAAAATGTGCACATAGTTCTGGACCTGCAAGAGGAAAAGCTGCTTATGATAAAATGATCGCAGCTAACAATATTTATGTTGATGGCGTAAGCGGTGCTACTTGGGCTGCCTTAGTAGAAGATGCTTTAACTAAATTAACTCCTGCTAAATAATTAAATTAATAAGAAATTTACTAACCCTAGCGTATCTAATATTTTTAGATACGCTTTTTTATATTTTCAAATTATATTTTTTTCATTTTATATTGATACTTCTAGTATATCTATTATAATTTTTAGCAATTATTAATTTTATTGCATTTTGATTAATTGGATTATTTTATATGAATTTAGAAAATAAATTAAAATCTTCAATATTAGGTCTTGCTGTAGGAGATGCTTTGGGGGTACCTTATGAATTTATGTCAAGAGATATTATTAAAAAGAGTCCTTGCGAAGATATGATTGGAAACGGTACTCATAATAAAAAAGCTGGTACTTGGTCTGACGATACTAGTTTAACATTATGTTTACTTGATAATTTGAATAACAAAGATATAAATTATAATAATATTATGAATAGTTTTATGTTATGGTATGATAATGGAGAGTATACTGCTGACGGAAATACATTTGATATAGGAATAACAACAAGAGAGGCTATAAATAATTATAAAGATGGAAAAAATCTATAAAATGCGGATTGTATGATGAATACAGTAATGGTAATGGTTCTTTAATGAGGATACTGCCAATAGCATTTTATATAAAGAAATATTTTGATTGTGAATTATTTGAAAATAGTGAAGTAATAGAAATAATATATAATGTTTCTTCATTGACTCATTCTCATAAAAGAAGTTTGATAGCATGTGTAATATATACTTCTATAGCATTAAATTTAATAAATGACATGAGTATTGAAGAAGCTATTAGTAAGGGATTAAAAGATTCTTATAATTATTATAAAAATGAAAAAGAGCTTGATTATTATAAAAGAATATTTGATGCTGACTTTAAAAAACTTTATGAAAAAGAAATAAAAAGCAGCGGATATGTTGTTCATACATTGGAAGCTTCTATATGGATATTATTAAATACTTTAAATTATAATGATGCTGTATTAAAGGCTGTTAATTTAGGAGATGATACTGATACTACTGCAGCAGTTACCGGCGGACTTGCAGGTTTATATTATGGTATGGATAATATGCCAAGTAAATGGATTTATGCTTTAATTAATAAAGAATTGATAATGAATATTTGCAGTAAATTTTTTGAGTAATTATATTTATTGGATTTAATATGATAAAAAATAATTTTTCTATAGTATATAAAATAATAATAATTATAATTGGTATTTTTGCGGTGCTTCATGGATTTTTTTATGATAATTTTAAACTTGATATAGAAACTGCATACTACTTCACATATCAAAGCAATATACTTGTGATAATTTATTTTATTTTAGACATTTTAAATATTATAAAGAAAAAAGAAACATTTTATCCAAGATTCAAAGGTGCAGTTACAATGTCTATAACAGTTACATTTTTGGTATATCATTTTTTATTAAGCCCTACAGCTGATAAATATATTGGATTTGCATATATAAGAAATGTGATAGTTCATTATATAGTGCCTGTTATGACTATTTTTGATTATATAATTTTTGATAAGAAAGGCATTTATAAAGTAATAGATCCTATTCTTTGGCTTATAATACCGATTTTATATTTTGTATTTATACTTATAAGGGCTAGAGTAGGAAGTCCTTTTTCAGATGGAAGTTATTACCCTTACTTTTTTGTTGATATAGATAAATACGGACTTAAAACAGTATTAAGAAATGTATTTTTTATCACTTTGTTTTTTGCTTTTTTGGGTTATATAGAATATTTTATTGACAGGTTATTTAATAAAGTATTTAATAAAAAATAATAGATAATTTTATTTATTGTTATATAGTCAGAGTATATATAAAAAATGTAATAAATGAATGCCGTACTTCTAAAATATTTTATCCTAAAATAATAAAAAACTTTTTGATATCATGGAATAAAATTATTTTTAAAGCAGCATATAAAAAATATATAATTATTTAAATGTTAATTAATTTCCTTGTTTAATTCATATCCAAAAAAGTGTCAGAATTTGTCATACCTGCATATTATAATTAAATTAAAAATTTAAAAGGATATAATATTTATGTAGGAATTAAAGATACAAAATAAAAAATATATTATACAATATAAATACCTAAAAGGAGAATAATATGGGAATATTCAAAAAATTATTTGAAAAGTTTGATGGTGTGATAATAAGTGATAATTTAGCAGATTTCGATAGTAATAATGATGTCGAGTATGACAAAAAGAAACGTGAAAAACTAGAATTCCTTAGAAGTGAAAGAGAGTATTACAAAATTGAACTCGAAAAAGAAAAAAATAAACCTAAAAAATCGCTGATTCGTATTTGGGATTTAGAATGTAAATTAGGTGAAATTGAAGATCTCATAATTAAAGAACTTAAAAAATAATTAGATTTCATAAAAAATAAAAATAAGGATATTCTTTATTCTCTCTTTTTTCTTTTTTTGACAAGTTAATATTTTATAGAAAAAGAAAGAAAAGAGTATGATGAAGAAGATAAGAAAGAAATTATTTTTGAAAAGTATAGAAAAAATGTATATATATATATTTTGAAGTTCGCCTATACAGATGTGATATTCTAAAATATATTGCTGAATTATATTTAAAAATTGATGATAAAGAAAAAGCTGAAGAATGCTATAGAAAAATTTTAGAGATTAGCCCTTATGATGATGAGGCAGCAGATTATTTAAAAAACTTGAATGATTGATACAAAATATTTTGACAATTATATTTTTGCTAGTATAATTAACTAATTAAATAAAAATAAAGTATTGGATTTTATTATGAATTTTTATGATAATACTTATGCATCTAAAAGAAATGTTGTATTTGGAAAGAATATAGTTTCAACAAGCAATGTACTAGCTTCGGAAGCTGGGATTGAGATTATAAAAAAAGGCGGTAATGCAGTAGATGCGGCAATAGCTTCAGCAGCTGCACTTACTGTTGCAGAGCCTACTTCAAACGGACTTGGAGGGGACGCTTTTGCTATAATAAATTTTGAAAATAAAATGTATGCCATTAACGGAAGCGGATTTTCTCCAAAGAATTTTGATATTGATAAAGTATTATCATATAATTTTGATAAAATGCCTTTATATGGAGTTTTGCCTGTAACTGTTGGAGGCATTCCAGCAGTTTGGGCTTCTCTTATAAACAAATTCGGTAAATTAAAACTTATTGATGTGCTTGAACCTGCTATTAGATATGCTAGAGAAGGATATGCCATTCAGCCTCAAGTGGCTATTGATTGGAAAGAGGCCTATAATATGTATTTGAATGCTTCTGATAATTTAAAAAAGGAAGAGTTTAAATATTGGTTCGATACTTTTACATTTAATGGAAAAACTCCAGAACTTGGAGAGATAGTTAAACTTCCATATCATGCTAAGACTTTATATGATATAGGAAAAACAGATGCAGAGTGTATTTACAGAGGTGAATATGCTGAAAAAATAGATTCATTTATGAAAAAATACGGAGGATATTTATCCAAAGAGGATTTAAACGAATATTATCCGGAGTTTGTTACTCCTATAATTGCTAATTACAGAGGCTATGATATTTATGAAA
>NZ_MDCO01000005.1 GCF_001746205.1 Brachyspira hampsonii | reverse complement strand
AATAAAAGAGTGCAGGCTCTAAAATTTAATATTAGTATTCGAACTTATTATTATTGGAGGAAGAAATTTGAAGAAACAGGAACTATAGAAAATAAGAGCAGAAAACCTAAAAATCTTTAGAAAGTGATAAACCAAATGTAGATATAAGAGCAGATGGAAATGATACTGTAGCATTAACTTCAAATGCTGACGAGATAACACATACAGTAGAGCCTCCAGACGCCACAGGCGGACAGTCGTCCAGCAGTTTTTTGATGTGAGCTATGAAGCTGAAACTAAAACTTTCACTATCACAGGAAAGGCAGAAGGTTGTCTGAAAAGCTATACCGTCTATAACTTTTGTAATATCCTTTATTTTAGCACTAGACTCATAAACATCTTCTATCATTTTAGTAGTATCAGCTATAACACTTCCGCCTTCTACTACCGCATTTCTAGAAGCTATCATAACTTCATTTCCATCTACTGAATTCTGAGCTGAAGACTTTATAGTAGAAGCCATCTCCTCCATAGATGAAGCCGTCTCCTCTAAACTTGATGCCTGATACTACTAAAATGATAGAAGATGTTTAATCTGATGATGTTTTTATCTCATTATTAAAAGTTATGCCTGTGCGAAATGAATGATAATCTTTTCCGCCTTTACAGTCTGTAGTATAAAAAGAACTTGAAGAATATGAATAAGTTCCATAATAAGAATTTTCATATAAAACTCTGTTTTCTTCTATTACATTCATTCTTAATAAATCATCATATCCTTTACTGTCTTTATCATAAACTACTATATTTCCGCTCTCAAATCCCCGCCCTTTATGTTTAATTGCTTCACTTTGAATTTTAGCTTTATACTGTTTTATGAGTTAAATAACATTTGTTAGCACCCGCCCAAGCGTATTTTAAATTTGCAGTCTATTCACCGCACGGTATACGAAGAAAAATGTATAAAAGGATTAATAGTACAATTTTTGCAATATTTTAAAATCTATTCTGCGTGCGGTGAATAGACTGCAAATTTAAAATACGCTTGGGCGGGTGTACAGACTGTAAAGGCGTATTAAGCTTCTCCCAATTAGCACCTATAGAAGTATCTTTATTTTTATCTATTCTATAATAAACATTCTTGCTTACAGTAAATGAACCTAAAGATGTATCTCGGCATCCGCTTGGATTTTGCTCAAAAAAATCTTCTAATAAACTTATTAAATATATATAATCTTTAAACTCTACAGTTTGAAAACTAACTCCAAATCTTCCTTGAAAGCTAGCATTAGGGTCTGTACTTACTGAAGGAAAAGTTTTATAAACATTATCGCTAGTATAGCCGTGCATTTTAATAACTTTGAAACTCCTTACAGTAAAAAGAATATTATTATAAATATTAAAAAATTATTCTCCACACGTGAATGGCTTGATGATAATAATAATCTGGTTGCTGAATTAAATAATATGTATGACGACTGTCCGCCTGTGGCGATAGAGCCTAGAGTGGAGGAAATAGATACAGCGGATATAGAAGGCGATTCACTTGCATTTGATACTATTCAATTTCATTATTACTTGCTGGCATCTTTATATTCCTCTTCTAATTTTTTATTTTCATTATTATTTATATTAAAGTCTTGATTGTATTCAGTTTCTTTAGGTTCTTCATAAACTGTTTTTATTGGTCTTATTTGCTGAGAAACGAAATACTCATCTCCGTATTCATAATCTACTTCGTTAAGGTTTTCTAGTATCCGCCATTCATTTCTAGTAAGAACACCATTATTTAATTTTATTTGGTTCGCTTGCTGTATGCTTCATACTGCCTTTGATGGCATAAAATTAAATCATTGGAGTGATACAGACAGAGAACTTCCAGATATTTTGGCAGGAAGTATCTGTGAGTTTGAAGGCAGATTATTTGAAACAAATGAGAATATAAAACTAACTGATAATATAACAGATATTAGACAAGATTTAAGATTTATTAAACTTGTTATAGTAAGAGATTCTAATAATAAAGACAATGATTATTTAAGAGCAGAAATAGCAGGCGGATATAGTGAAACAGTCGGCAATGGATTTCCTACTTACGATTATGAGAATAGAGGGTTTTATGTCAAAGATAATAATAATATCATAACAGAAAAATATTTAAGATTA
>NZ_MDCO01000004.1 GCF_001746205.1 Brachyspira hampsonii | reverse complement strand
CGAAAAATGCACCGGCCGCGCATTATTTGTACTGCGAAAATAATTGGTACTGCGGTATCTTCATTTCATATTTTAAAAATGCACCTTTGCTGCTTTTCCTTAATTTTTAGACGGCCCGCAGGTTCGTTTTGCGGTACTATCTTGTGATAAAAAGTTGTTTTGACATGTGATCTGCACAGATTTTATAATGTAATAAGCAAGAATACATTATCAAACGAACAATACTGGTAAAAGAAAACCAAAATGGACGACATTGAAACAGCCAAGAATCTGACGGTAAAAGCACGTACAGCTTATAGCGTCTGGGATGTATGTCGGCTGTTTATTGAAATGATTGCTCCTGATGTAGATATTGATATAGAGAGTAAACGTAAGTCTGATGAGCTACTCTTTCCAGGATATGTCATAAGGCCCATGGAATCTCTCACAACCGGTAGGCCGTATGGTCTTGATTCTAGCGCAGAAGATTCCAGCGTATCTTCTGACTCCAGTGCTGAGGTAATTTTGCCTGCTGCGAAGATGGTTAAGGAAAGGTTTGATTCGATTGGAAATGGTATGCTCTCTTCACAAGAAGCAAGTCAGGCTGCCATAGATTTGATGCTACAGAATAACAAGCTGTTAGACAATAGAAAGCAACTATACAAATCTATTGCTATAATAATAGGAAGATTGCCCGAGAAAGACAAGAAGAGAGCTACCGAAATGCTCATGAGAAAAATGGATTGTACACAGTTATTAGTCCCACCAGCTCCAACGGAAGAAGATGTTATGAAGCTCGTAAGCGTCGTTACCCAATTGCTTACTTTAGTTCCACCAGATCGTCAAGCTGCTTTAATAGGTGATTTATTCATCCCGGAATCTCTAAAGGATATATTCAATAGTTTCAATGAACTGGCGGCAGAGAATCGTTTACAGCAAAAAAAGAGTGAGTTGGAAGGAAGGACTGAAGTGAACCATGCTAATACAAATGAAGAAGTTCCCTCCAGGCGAACAAGAAGTAGAGACACAAATGCAAGAGGAGCATATAAATTACAAAACACCATCACTGAGGGCCCTAAAGCGGTTCCCACGAAAAAAAGGAGAGTAGCAACGAGGGTAAGGGGCAGAAAATCACGTAATACTTCTAGG
>NZ_MDCO01000003.1 GCF_001746205.1 Brachyspira hampsonii | reverse complement strand
TCAACTGGTTTCCAATGCTCTTCAAATTTCACTGTTAGGTAGACCCATACGGCTGTAATATGCTGCTCTTCATAATGTAAGCTTATCTTTATAGAATCGTGTGAAAAGCTACTACCGCGATAAACCTTTACGGTTCCCTGAGATTGAATTAGTTCCTTTAGTATATGATACAAGACACTTTTGAACTTTGTACGACGAATTTTAAGGTTCGCCATCCTTTGACTATTTCCAATTATTCTGTCGGCTATTATCTCCGCTTCAGCTTGGTCTTCCGCTTCAGACTGCCATTTTTCACATAATGAATCTATCTCACTCCACAACCCTTCATCCGCCGCGGCATCTTGTTCGATTAAATTATTGACTTCATGTTGCACATTACTTAGTTCAGGGGAAGAGTTTTCTTCACGTGGTTGCTCCTGATCTCCTATAAGACCCTGTTCTCTTTCCACAAACCTAGAAATGTATTCATGAACTATGGAGCACCTAATAACATTCTTCAAGGCGGAAAAGTTTGGGCCAGATGCCCAATATGCTTTACATGAAAACGTGAGAATGAATTTAGTATTATTGTGATACTCTGAGGCAATTTTATTATAGTCTCGAAGATAAGAAAAGAATGCAGTAACCTTGGTATTGACAAACGGGGATTCCATGTATCTAAAAAATACGCCTTTCGGCCTTCTTATACCCTTTCCCCTGCGGTTTAACGTGCCTCTTACATTGATATCTAAACCCTCCCCTATGGCCGCCTTTAATTGACTAATGAATGCAACCGATATAAACTGTGATAATTCTGGGTGATTTCTGATTCGATCGACAATTGTATTGTACACTAGTGCAGGATCAGGCCAATCCAGTTCTTTTTCAATTACCGGTGTGTCATCTGTATTCAGTACGTGTCCAACAAAAGCAAATGCTAAGGTTTTATATTTCTTATAATTGTCAGGAACTGAAAAAGTTCCCCTTGTGGTTTCAATTACACATCTACTTTCATCGTATATCATAGGTTGGAAGTGCTGCATAATACATTGCTTAATACAAACAAGTAGTCTCTCTCCATTCATATTTCGGTTATTTTCTATTATAGTTGTTGTCATTGTATGTCAGCACTGTAAAAATCCATCTGTTGAAGAAGGATTTCGCGGTTTTTATAAACAAAACTTTTGATACGAAATCGATCAATCACCCCAGCTGCGTATTCGGAAATTCGGAAAAAAGTAGAGCAACGCGAGTTGCATTTTTTACACCATACTGCATTATTAATTTCGAGAGGCGATTAAGGCTACTTTCACTAGTATGTTTCTAAACAATCAATTTGTCATTAAATGCCTTATAAAACAGCTATAGATTGCATAGAAGAGCTAGCTACTCAATGCTTTTTGTCA
>NZ_MDCO01000001.1:0-2500 GCF_001746205.1 Brachyspira hampsonii | reverse complement strand
TGCATTTACGGCACCGGATGCGGGCGATAATGACGGGAAGAGATTTAGTATGTGGGACAGAATTTCGGCGGCAGTATTGAGACCATGAGAGTAGCAAACGTAAGTCTAAAGGTTGTTTTATAGTAGTTAGGATGTAGAAAATGTATTCCGATAGGCCATTTTACATTTGGAGGGACGGTTGAAAGTGGACAGAGGAAAAGGTGCGGAAATGGCTGATTTTGATTGTTTATGTTTTGTGTGATAATTTTACATTTTTGCATAGTATTAGGTAGTCAGATGAAAGATGAATAGACATAGGAGTAAGAAAACATAGAATAGTTACCATTATTGGTAGGAGTGTGGTGGGGTGGTATAGTCCGCATTGGGATGTTACTTTCCTGTTATGGCATGGATTTCCCTTTAGGGTCTCTGAAGCGTATTTCCGTCACCGAAAAAGGCAGAAAAAGGGAAACTGAAGGGAGGATAGTAGTAAAGTTTGAATGGTGGTAGTGTAATGTATGATATCCGTTGGTTTTGGTTTCGGTTGTGAAAAGTTTTTTGGTATGATATTTTGCAAGTAGCATATATTTCTTGTGTGAGAAAGGTATATTTTGTATGTTCCCGCGCGTTTCCGTATTTTCCGCTTCCGTATTTTCCGCTTCCGTATTTTCCGCTTCCGTATTTTCCGCTTCCGCTTCCGCAGTAAAAAAAAGTGAGGAACTGGGTTACCCGGGGCACCTGTCACTTTGGAAAAAAAAAAGAAAAAAATATACGCTAAGATTTTTGGAGAATAGCTTAAATTGAAGTTTTTCTCGGCAAGAAATACGTAGTTAAGGCAGAGCGACAGAGAGGGCAAAAGAAAATAAAAGTAAGATTTTAGTTTGTAATGGGAGGGGGGGTTTAGTCATGGAGTACAAGTGTGAGGAAAAGTAGTTGGGAGGTACTTCATGCGAAAGCAGTTGAAGACAAGTTCGAAAAGAGTTTGGAAACGAATTCGAGTAGGCTTGTCGTTCGTTATGTTTTTGTAAATGGCCTCGTCAAACGGTGGAGAGAGTCGCTAGGTGATCGTCAGATCTGCCTAGTCTCTATACAGCGTGTTTAATTGACATGGGTTGATGCGTATTGAGAGATACAATTTGGGAAGAAATTCCCAGAGTGTGTTTCTTTTGCGTTTAACCTGAACAGTCTCATCGTGGGCATCTTGCGATTCCATTGGTGAGCAGCGAAGGATTTGGTGGATTACTAGCTAATAGCAATCTATTTCAAAGAATTCAAACTTGGGGGAATGCCTTGTTGAATAGCCGGTCGCAAGACTGTGATTCTTCAAGTGTAACCTCCTCTCAAATCAGCGATATCAAACGTACCATTCCGTGAAACACCGGGGTATCTGTTTGGTGGAACCTGATTAGAGGAAACTCAAAGAGTGCTATGGTATGGTGACGGAGTGCGCTGGTCAAGAGTGTAAAAGCTTTTTGAACAGAGAGCATTTCCGGCAGCAGAGAGACCTGAAAAAGCAATTTTTCTGGAATTTCAGCTGTTTCCAAACTCAATAAGTATCTTCTAGCAAGAGGGAATGGGTGGGAAAAAAAAAAGAGATTTCGGTTTCTTTCTTTTTTACTGCTTGTTGCTTCTTCTTTTAAGATAGTTATCTGGTTGATCCTGCCAGTAGTCATATGCTTGTCTCAAAGATTAAGCCATGCATGTCTAAGTATAAGCAATTTATACAGTGAAACTGCGAATGGCTCATTAAATCAGTTATCGTTTATTTGATAGTTCCTTTACTACATGGTATAACTGTGGTAATTCTAGAGCTAATACATGCTTAAAATCTCGACCCTTTGGAAGAGATGTATTTATTAGATAAAAAATCAATGTCTTCGGACTCTTTGATGATTCATAATAACTTTTCGAATCGCATGGCCTTGTGCTGGCGATGGTTCATTCAAATTTCTGCCCTATCAACTTTCGATGGTAGGATAGTGGCCTACCATGGTTTCAACGGGTAACGGGGAATAAGGGTTCGATTCCGGAGAGGGAGCCTGAGAAACGGCTACCACATCCAAGGAAGGCAGCAGGCGCGCAAATTACCCAATCCTAATTCAGGGAGGTAGTGACAATAAATAACGATACAGGGCCCATTCGGGTCTTGTAATTGGAATGAGTACAATGTAAATACCTTAACGAGGAACAATTGGAGGGCAAGTCTGGTGCCAGCAGCCGCGGTAATTCCAGCTCCAATAGCGTATATTAAAGTTGTTGCAGTTAAAAAGCTCGTAGTTGAACTTTGGGCCCGGTTGGCCGGTCCGATTTTTTCGTGTACTGGATTTCCAACGGGGCCTTTCCTTCTGGCTAACCTTGAGTCCTTGTGGCTCTTGGCGAACCGGGACTTTTACTTTGAAAAAATTAGAGTGTTCAAAGCAGGCGTATTGCTCGAATATATTAGCATGGAATAATAGAATAGGACGTTTGGTTCTATTTTGTTGGTTTCTAGGACCATCGTAATGATTAATAGGGACGGTCG